>NZ_JBCNAD010000042.1:0-62936 GCF_050477905.1 Neobacillus pocheonensis
CAACTTTATGGGGTCAGATCATTGAAGGCGTTTTTTGACGTTTTGCGCTAAAAAAGCCCTCAAAAATGAAAAAATGTAGTTCGCTTTACCTTGCCAATCTTGATATTGTTGAAGTACGCAAGACGAGGGCTATCACATTAAGCCTGCGTAAGTGACAAGGTAAAGAATGGCGTCATATAATATTCACATTTTTATGAATAACACCTGACCATCTTCTTCATTTATCTATTTATCAAAGATGACGGAGTTTTTATGGCGGACAGTGACAGGCACTGTTCGCCATAAAAAACCAACTTAAATAGAATACGCCCCTAAGTAAAAAATTTCAATTAAGAAATCTTGAATGGGCAAGGTAACGGTTCTTCTGCCCCAGAAGCAGAAGAACCGTTACACTGTTTTTCAAATGGATGACGATTCCCAAAATCATAAGTAATTTTTATTGAAGGTAGTGGTCGGTGAAAATCAACTGCAGAAAATGATCACGCAATCTCGTGTGCACCGTCCAGGACTGGAATTTGTCGGTCATTTTAATTTTTTTCCAACCGCACGAGTTCAAATTCTAGGAAAAAAGGAAATTGGAATGCGGTGACCTCATCTTTTGTAAGGAAATTTCTGGTTAGTGAAATAAAAAGAGGGTGGTCCTAAAGTAAAACATTTAGGGCCACCCTTTATTGAAGGGAAAGGTAAATTTGATGTGTAGCCTGAAAATTTCCGAGGGCTGCACCTTTATCCTTATTTAAGCTATTTTTTGTCCCACTTTTTCTCCTAGATGTTGACCTTTATGACTCTCCCATTTTGTGATGACAAGAGCAGCCAGTGAGTTTCCGACAACATTGACAGCTGTCCGTGCCATATCAAGGATTCGGTCAATACCTGCAATAAAGGCAAGTCCTTCAACAGGTATCCCTACACTTCCAAGAGTCGCAAGAAGGACAACAAACGAAACACCCGGAACTCCGGCAATTCCTTTGGACGTGAGCATTAACACGAGAACTAATGTAATTTGATGACCAATACTCATATGAATACCATACATTTGGGCGATAAACAAGGCTGCAATCGCCTGATAAAGAGTCGAACCATCAAGATTAAAGGAATAACCAGTCGGGATTACAAAGGAGGTAATCGACTTTGGACAGCCGAGATTCTCCATTTTTTCCATGATCTTAGGTAGTACCGTTTCAGAACTGGCAGTGGAATAGCCTAGTAATAATTCGTCTTTTAAATACTTTAGTAGTTTAAATATATTAAATCCTGCTATTTTTGCCGTTAATCCTAACACAACGAGAACAAAGAAGATCATTGATCCATATACAACCAGAACTAGTTTTCCTAAAGGAAATAAAGAAGATAAGCCAAATGTCGATACAGTCACGCCAATTAAGGCAAAGACTCCAAGTGGAGCAAGCTTCATAATTTGATTCGTTACATAAAACATGGCTTCTGCTGTTCCTTTAAAGAACTGAAGCACCGGTTTTCCTTTCTCCCCTATTGCTGCAATCCCTAACCCAAACATAACCGAAAAAAATATGATAGCAAGCATGTCACCATTGGCTAATGATTGAATGATATTAGTAGGAACGATATTCACAAAAGTGTCGACCATCGAATGCGACTCGGTTGTTTTCGCCGTTGTTACATATGCATATATATCGGCTTTAGAAAGATGTGAACGGTCCACACCTGTTCCTGGCTGGATAAGGTTTGCAGCCAAAAGCCCGACCAAGATCGCAATCGTCGTAATAATTTCAAAGTAAAGAATCGTTTTTCCACCAAGCTTTCCTAATGACTTCATATCTCCTACGCCAGCTACTCCAACAATCAGACTGGAAATGACAATTGGAATCACGATCATTTTGATTAAACGAATAAATATAGTTCCAATTGGCTGCAAGTATTCAGCCACATGGGGATTTCCAAAAAATATCCCCCCGACCGCAATACCCAGAACTAATCCTATAAAAATTTGCCATGCTAATCCGATTCTTTTCATCTAATAAAAACCTCCTCTATTTATCTCTATGAAGTTATTCTAGTATTTTTTTATTTATATTAACAATATATAATATAGATAAAAACAATCTCAAATTGAGATAGGTAGGTCATCTTATGGAACTGAGACAGTTAAAATACTTTATAGAAGTCGCCAGGCTCGAGCATTTTTCCATGGCTGCCGAAACCTTGCATGTGGCCCAATCCGCTTTAAGCAGGCAGATTGGACTTTTGGAAAAAGAATTAGGTGTTGAGTTGTTTGAAAGGGAAGGACGGAACGTAAAATTAACTTTGATCGGCAAAGCATTCGCAGCTCAGGCCGTGATTGCTTTAAAAGCGATGGACAATGCCACGCAACTCGTCGAAGAATATTTGGACCCGGAACGCGGTACGATCAGAATAGGGTTCCCCTCAAGTATCGCGAGCAGTACCCTGCCAACTATCATTTCCGCTTTTAAAAAAGGGTATCCGGATGTAAGGTTTCATTTGCGCCAAGGATCCTATAAATTTCTCACAGAGGGAATCAAGAATCGGGAGATCGATTTAGCGTTCATTGGACCTGTTCCGGCAAGTGATCCGGATTTACATAGCGATATTCTTTTTTCAGAACCCTTTGTTGCTCTTGTCCCTGAAACTCATTCTTTAGCAGCGAAAGGAAGTATACCACTATACGAATTAGACAAGGATTCCTTTGTGTTATATCCAGAAGGCTTTGTACTTCGCAAAATTGCAGTGGATGCTTGCCACCAAGCTGGTTTCCGACCATTTGTTCCTTTTGAAGGTGAAGATTTGGATGCCATTAAAGGGTTGGTTTCAGCAGGAATAGGTGTCACTCTTCTTCCTGAGACAACACTCTTTGAGAATATGCCGAGGGGAACCGTATTATTAAAAATTAGTCATCCAGAAGTGAAAAGAACTGTGGGAGTCATCATCCCAAAAAGTCGCCAGCTTTCTCCATCAGAAAAGCTTTTTTATGAATTTGTACTGGATTACTTTAGACATATTCCTTTGTGGTTATAGGAATAATGAGTATTAAAGGGAAAGGCGGACATGCTGCGCTTCCAGAGAAAACGATTGATCCGATCGTTATTGGCAGTTCAGTGGTGAGTCAGCTGCAAACATTGGTCAGCCGTACGATTTCATCTAAGGAATCGGCAGTTGTCACCATTGGTTCCTTCCAAGCAGGAATGACAAATAATGTAATTCCGGATAAGGCTATTCTCAAAGGAACGGTCAGAACTTCCAACGAACAAGTGAGACAGAAAATATATGAGGCATTTACACAACTTGTTACAAATACCGTGGCAGCACATGGTGGGGAAGTAGAGATTCAGTATCAGTTTCTACTGCCTGCTGTCTATAATGATTATTTATTTCTATATCAAGTATGAAGGAATTTTATTAGAAGAAAGGCAGTGGTTGAAGATGGCAAAGTTTAGAATGGTACGTACTGATTTTTGGAAGAATCCGATTGTTTTAGAAGAGATGACCCCGGAGGACTAATCGTAACTATTTATGATACGGTGAACCATATCATAAATAAATGAGGTTGTAATTTACATAAGGATCAGTATATAGGTTAGCTTAAGGTTTAACTTTCTCCATTAAAAAAACGAGGTTGGTAAGGAAAATTTTTTCCACCCAGCCTCGTTTTGTTTAATGAATTACAGTTGGACCTGCTAATTCTTTTGGAGGATTTCCTAAAGCCAGCTTGCTGATATTAGCATAACTCACCTGTTGATACTCTTTAAGCAGCTGTTTAAGTTCATAGAATTTTTCGTCGCCTTTTAACTTTTCGATTTCTTTTTGATAGACAGACAAAACATACTCATCTTGTCCTACAGGTTTAAATTCGCTTGGGTCTTCATCCATGAGCAATGCTCCCATGTATTGATATCCATAATTAAGTTGACGGGTTAGTTCAATGATATTTAAGAACATATGATAAATAGATGGTTTAGTTTGACCTAAGTGTTCAATGGCCATTTTTGCGTCGATTAAATCATCATAATTTGCTGAGACTAACATTTCATCAACCCCTTAATCCCATACTTTGTCCGAAGAAAGTCTGGATACAAGTTCTTTATTTTGCTCCCTTTTGAGTTTGCGGATTTTTTCGCGTTCTTTTCCGGTCTCGTATAGATATTTTTCCTCCTCTGTTTCTGGGATGACTTCAGGCACTTCCAATGGTCTTTTATTTTCACCTAGAGGAACGAAAGTAAAGAATGCAGTAGCGGCAATTCTTCGTTCCCCCGTATCAAGATCTTCAGCAACCACTTTGCAGAAAATCTCCATCGACCGTTTACCCGTATAGCAAACAAATGATTCGAGACCAACCGAATCGCTTTGTCGGATGGGGTGAAGAAAATTAACTGAGTCTGTCGATGCCGTAACGCATTGTTTTACTCGTGAGTGCCGGCGAGCCGAAAGTGTCGCACATGCATCCATCTTCTTCATGAGAACCCCACCAAATAATGTATCATAATTATTCAAATCATTAAGCAGCACCTGATCGGTATGAATAACGCGCGTTTCACTACTTTTTTTCGCTTCCATTTCATCACCCTATGTTGAGGAATTTCTTCATACTTGTCTTCCGCTTTTAAATTAGTGTAGGGAGATGTTATCTCATTTAAACCAGTTAGATATTTCCTGAAATGTTGAGAAGTTTCACGCGAAACATCACCAATTTGAAATCATAAGAAAAGAAATACCAAGAAGAACCTCATTTAGGTCCGTTACGGTCAGGCACTGTTTTTAAAGGATAAAAGATTATAGGCTGTTAAGAATATTCTTTGTGTTTGCCATCTTCTCCGAAAACCACTCAACCATTCGTTCTTTTTGGTTATTTGCGGTAAGAAAATGCAGCAAGGATGTTTCAAACCATGCAAATACCTCATCATTCTCAATTTGATAAAAATCAAACTTGTCACTGTTTTCCTCAGAATGCTTTTGCATCTTTGTCGCAAATCCATTGTTCTTTTTTCGGTAGACCTGAACAAAAAGGACCGGGGCAACATCATCTTTAACACTTTCCATTTCGAACCCAATCATAATTTCAATATCTTCACCGTTATATGTATTAGTCCAGAGGGAATACCGGTTGTATGGCGGAATCTGCTTCAGACGTTCGTAGTCCCGCTGATATGGCTGGCCGAAGTCCTGAATAAACGCCATCCTAGTCAAATCTAATACTTCATCCATTTTTGCTAAGACATCCTGAATACCTTTCATTATCACAATATCCTCAATACTAAAATCTTTTATACC
The DNA here is from genome assembly GCF_050477905.1 of Neobacillus pocheonensis. Taxonomy (NCBI): domain Bacteria; kingdom Bacillati; phylum Bacillota; class Bacilli; order Caryophanales; family Bacillaceae; genus Neobacillus; species Neobacillus pocheonensis. Next base: position 5,263 of record NZ_JBCNAD010000042.1, read on the forward strand.
AGCCATTTTTTCACCTCTTAAAAGCTCTAAGAATGCTTTAATTATATCCGTCTGTTCTTGCTTATCCAGAAATTCATAAACTCTTTGCCAGCGAAACTGATAAAACGAACATGCCGTCACTGTCTTTGGATCGTAATTTTTCGTGCAATACCGCAAATAACTCCTTTTGCCTCTCTCACTGTCTAGTCGGTCTAACACTGTGACATAACGTTCCAACTGTCGTTGTCCTTCACCACTTGCTACTTTGTTTTCTAGACAACAGATAGTGGAGCCATTTTCAAACACAAGGTCGATAATGCAATTTTGATCTGACGGAAGTGAGAAAAAGACTTGGGAATCTACTTCGAAATCAATTCCATCAAATAAAACCTCATTTACAAAACGGTCAAGCAGCTGTTGATCCGTCTGTAAGACCCCCGCTAACAGCTCTGTCACAAAGTCCTCCAAGGGTGTCTTCCCAGAGTTGTTTTGAATTTTATAAAGGTGAAGCAGTCTTTCAAAAATATTGGCCATACAGTTGTTATCCTCTCTGGAAATGACAAAAATCTAGTTGTATTTATTTTATACGATAAGAAGTTGCAGGAAAATACATAAATTTACATTGTTTTTGTTTTACAAACCATAATATCAGTAATATATATTTTTTGGACCCTCTCGCGCTTATGAGCAATGGAAGTGTTAAGTTTTCGGACAAGAAGAAGTTAGGAGTGATTGGAATGGATCCGTTGTCAGATTTTCAAATATCATTTCAACATATTGCTTTACTTGTTCCAAGAGTAAATAAAGGGATCCAATTTATCCTTGTCATAAGTGGTGAATTAAAAATAGAAACATCTAACCGTTTTTATCATTTGAAAGAAAAGGATTTGCTCGTCATTAATCGTAATCAGCATTACCAGGTTCAGGGGTGTGAAAAGAATAGGGTAATGATCGTAACCATTTCGGATGCCTTCATGGATTATCATTTCACAGACTATCGAAATAGTCGATTTGAATGCTATTCAAAAGAAATTGATTTGGGCAGAGAGGACATGATTCTTTCGATTCGTAAGCTGCTGGTAAATGTGATGATTAGTTATTATAGACAAGATGAAATTTATCGAATTGAGGTTAAAGGTTATATTTGCCAAATGTTACTTATCCTGATTCGGGGTTTTAAAGAAGAAGGCAGTGTCCTTGAGAAAATGGATACTGACGATCTTCGTTTATCGCAAATTATCGACTATATGGAAAAAAACTATGACCAGTTGATTACATTAGAGGGGATTGCAAAGAGATTTTTCCTGTCAACAGGCTAACTATCCCGTTATTTTAAACAGAAAATGGGGATGGGGCTTAGTCGTTTTTTAATGAATATAAGGCTTAATCATAGTATGAAGGATTTGCTTTACACAACTGACGCGATTTCGCAAATCGCCATGAATAATGGCTTTCCTAATACAAAGTCTTTTTCAACCTTTTTTAAAGAAGTATACGGAATGACCCCGAATGTATATCGTGAGAAACATTATGTACAAAAAGAAGATTCGGTTCAAAGCTATAGCAAAGAAGATGTTTTACATTTAATCCAATCGCCTGAAATTGTAGCAAAATTAAGCAGTATGATTTTAGATGATCAAAAATCCTATTCCCATATTGAGACAAGGTATGAAAAGTTGCCATTAACCTTGTCCAAACCTGTGACAATGAAATTAACTTGTCCCGATCACATTCTAGAAATTGGAGAAATTATTGAATTATTAAAAGAAGATGTACGATCTCAAGTACTGGATGTGAAAAAGGATTTGCAGTTACGTTATATCGGAGTTCGACATCTTTTTAGCAGTACAGCGATTCCTCCAGAAGTGGAAACAGATGAAGAGATTCCAACAACTTCTCCGTATTTTACTATCGATAGTGCATTGGAATTCATGAAGTCGCATGATTTATCTTTGTTTGTCCGGTCCGATTATATGGATATCTCGAGAAATGAAGAACCATATTTTACAAAACTCACTCAGTTCATCAAACATTGTTTGCAGCTATACGGAGAATCGTTTGTGAAGCAATGGCATGTGATGTTTTACGAGCCTTATTACACTGGAGTCGAAGCAAAAGAACTTCAGAGGGTTTATTTGAAACTGCATAAAGTATGGAAAACGATGATCCCTTCGATTCAGGTAGGTGTCTACATGCCTTTTTCTTTCCGCAAAGAAAAGACAAGCGATCATCATGAATGGCAATTAGAATATGGAACATCTATAGATTTTATCGGTTATAACGCTAACCAAAATGAGGTCATTGATTTTAAAGAAATTGCGGATGCCAAATTCGATTTTGCAAGGGATTATATTAAAGAAAAAACGGACAAGTTGAAACAATATTTAAAAAGCAACCATTTAGAAAAACCACTTCATCTCGTTTCATGGAACACATTGTCTGGTAATACCCGGTATACGAATGGCACTTTTTTTCGAGGAGCATTAGTCTTGAAAAATGTCTTAGACATAGCCAATGACGTGAAAACTGTTGCTCTTTGGATCAATACCATTGTCCATGAAGAAGTTGGAAAAGATAAGCGTTATCGGATGGATGGCGTCGAGTTATTCCATTATTTAAACGGAAAACGCCCCGCTTTTTTGCGTTGATGTTTTTAAAACGACTGCATGGCGAGATAGTTGCGCATGGCAAGGATTTCGTGATGACACAAAATGAGCGGGGATATCAATTGATCCTGATGAATAGTACTTTCATCAATCCGTATTTTTCTGTTGAAGAGACATTTCTTCAAAAACTCAATAAAGAAATTCACGTAACGATTTCCGGAATGGCTAAAGGGGAATATCAAATACGCAAGCATGTGTTTGATAAAAATCATGGAGCTTTGTACACTAAATGGTGGAACTTGAACAGTAAACATGGGATGGATGCTGAAATCATTGATTATATTATCCATTCCAGCAGACCCTCATTGGAGATTTTTGATGAATGATTGAAGAGGATTGGTCATTTTATACCTATCTAACCAGTAATGCTATTCATTTTTTTGATATTCGGAAAACCTATAGTTAATACCAAAAGGGTCTGACACCGTAACTCCAAATCCTTGGAGTTTTGGTGTCAGACTCTTTTTGATGATGAGGATAAAAATCAACCGTATTATTTTTACCTCAATAACCAGAAGGTTAATTGATTTACACAGTCTCTTATTAATTTGCACCAAAATTGACTCACTAAATTTTACGTTAATTTTTATAATAAACGTGTAGAAACACAACAAAGGTTCCTGAGTTCAATCAGGCGAATACATTTTGACTAGGGTCTTACGAGTAGGGCATTTTATTCATAAAGCTTGGTGTTAACAGGAACCTATTACAAAATAGGAGGCTACCATGGAGACAAATTATAAAGGTACAGACAAGATGATCACAGGGATTGTGTTCGGGGTCATCACATTTTGGCTTTTTGCACAAGCAATGGTCAATGTGGTTCCCGCTGTTCAACAAGATCTGGGGATTTCGTCAGGGACGTTGAATATAGCCATCAGCTTAACCGCTTTATTCTCTGGAATGTTTATCGTAGCGGCTGGGGGGCTTGGAGATAAAATTGGCCGTAAAAAAATTACCTATCTCGGGTTAATTTTAAGTGTTGTCGGTTCCCTTTGCCTAGTAATAGCACAAGGATCGACATTGTTAATTATCGGACGTATCATTCAAGGAATTTCCGCAGCTTGTATTATGCCCTCAACGATTGCCTTAATGAAAGCTTACTTTGATGGAAAAGACAGACAACGTGCCCTTAGTTACTGGTCCATTGGATCTTGGGGCGGATCAGGGGTATGTTCGTTTGCAGGTGGTGCCATTGCAACGTATATGGGATGGAGATGGATCTTTATCTTCTCGATTGTATTTGCTCTTCTCGCCATGTGGCTGATTAAAGATACACCTGAAAGCAAAGCAGAAGGAACAGGTGAGTTTAAGTTCGATTATAGTGGTTTAGCTATCTTTATCGTTACCATGATCGCATTAAACGTTTTTATTACATTCGGTGCGGACTTAGGCTGGACAAGCCCAACTTCCATCATCGCTGCCATTATTACTATTATTGGAGCTATTGTCTTCTTCAAAGTTGAACAAAGGAAAAAGATTGCACTAATTGATTTCTCTTTATTTAAAAATAAACCATACGCTGGTGCCACATATTCAAACTTTTTGCTAAATGCGGTAGCCGGAACGCTCGTTGTTGCCAATACGTATTTTCAAGTCGGTCGCGGATTTACTGCATTTCAATCAGGGATGCTATCCATTGGATACTTAGTAGTCGTGCTTGCGATGATTCGTGTCGGAGAGAAAATCCTGAAAAGAGTAGGGCAAAATTACCAATGGTCTGGGGCGCTATTATCACTACAGTGGGTGTAGCAGTTATGGGTTTAACCTTCTTGCCTGATTTTGCTTATACCGTTGTCGTATTCATTGGGTTTGTCTTATTCGGTCTTGGACTTGGAGTATATGCGACGCCGTCTACAGATACATCCGTATCCAATGCCCCATCTAATAAAGTGGGTGAAGCTGCGGGGATTTATAAAATGGCAAGCTCTCTTGGCGGTGCATTTGGTGTGGCCATTTCTGCAACGGTTTATAGTTCAGTCGCAGCATCTGGAAGCGTAGCGACTGCTGCATCAATTGGAATCATCGTAAACGTTATATTTGGGGTACTTTCCATTCTTGCGATTATCGTGATGGTTCCTAAGAATGCAGGAAAACCATCCGAGGCTCTAGCGACAAAATCTAGACGCACACCTACACCAACACCAACGCCGTCAGAAAGTCACTAATTGAAAGAATAGGGTGGAGATATCCTCCAATCCTTGCCATCAAAAAGGGAGACGAAAATGATGAAAAGTCAATTAATGAGCATGTTAGAATCACGTAAAGAAGAAATCATTGAGATCCGCCGCCATTTACATGAAAATCCTGAGATCTCTTTTAAAGAGGAAAAAACCGCTCAATACATTGCGGATTTTTATAAAGATAAAGATGTTGATATCCAAACGAATGTTGGAAATGGTTATGGCATCATCGTAACGATTAAAGGTGGAAAACCTGGGAAAACCATTGGGCTTCGTGCTGATTTTGATGCACTTCCCATCATGGAAGAAACGGATGTGCCATTTAAGTCAAAAAATGAAGGTGTCATGCATGCCTGCGCACATGACGGACATACAGCCTACTTGTTAGTTTTGGCTGATTGCTTAATCCAATTAAAGGATTCCATCCCAGGTACCATCAAAGTCATTCACCAACATGCAGAAGAAGTACCGCCGGGCGGAGCAAAAAGTATTGTCGAATCCGGCTTGATTGACGACTTAGATGCCATTTATGGGATTCATTTGTTACCGATGGGACCTGCGGGAACAGTCGGTTATCATGCAGGATATTCCTTCAATGGACGAGCTTACATGAAATTGAAAGTGCAAGGTAGAGGTGGACACGGTTCTTCTCCTCATCTCGCGAATGATGCCATTGTTGCTGCGGCACATTTTGTAATAGCAGCACAAACCATTGTCAGCCGCAGATTAAGTCCTTTCGATGTGGGTGTTATCACCATTGGATCCTTTGATGGAAAAGGGACATTCAACGTGATCAAGGACAGCGTAGAACTTGAAGGTGATATTCGCTATATGACTGTAGAAACAAAAGAAACGATCGAGAAAGAAGTTAAACGGATTGTAAGAGGAATTGAGGAAGAATTCGGCGTAACCTGTGAGCTTACCTATACTCCAGATTATCCACCTTTATACAACGATCCTGAGATCACAGCGTTTGTTGCAGAAAGCTTGCGAGGCATGAATGATCAGGATATTAAAGAAGTGAAAGAATTTCCGGCGATGTCTCCATCCGAAGACTTTGCTTATTATGCTGAAAAATTCCCAGCCTGCTTCTTTTACATTGCTTGTACACCAAAAGGGGTAGAACATCCTTATTTCAATCATCATCCGAAATTTGATATTGATGAAGATGCACTCCTAGTAGCTGCGAAAGCGGTTGGTCAAGTTGTTTGCAGCTATTATCAATTGGACTAAAAGAAAGTTAAAGAACCCTCTCACATACTTCGTAGATAAAGGGTTATGTCCTTCATAAGGTGGATGAAGGACATAACCCTCTTTATCTATTTCCTAAAAACACCGATTTTAGCGAACGTGCCTGTCACTGTTCCCCATTAAGTTCCTTCAATTTAGTGGCAATCGCGATGACCATATCCCTAGTTCCTTTAGGAAGCTGCGATTTTAAGACTGCATTCACAACCGGCCCCATTGCGCCACCGGCCGTAAGTTCAAGAAAGCCTGTTATCCTCGTTTTGTTTTTATCGAGTGCCTCTGCCAGGAAGTACCCATCACCTGAAAGTCCTTCATTTACCCCTTTTAAATGAAAAGTAACCTTTGTTGGTTCTATCCATTCTTTTATGGTAACCATCAGACTAATCTTTTTCTTTATAAATCCAATTTTACTGTAAAACTCCCAAGTGGACTGACGGTTCGTAAATTTCTGATGTTGAATATATCCAGGAATGAGAGGAGCCCAGCTATCCATAACCTTTACAAAATCCCAAACCTTATTAATCGGTAAATCCACCTCAACTTGATGCATTCCGGTTGGCATTCATTTGCCTACTTTCCATTAATTTTTAAGACCTTCCAATATGTATATGTTCCGTCCATTAAAGGGAGATTTGTCCTCTAAGTATCAGGTAAAGTAAGGCGTCATATAATATTCACATTTTTATGAATAACACCTGACCAATTTCTTCATTTAACTATATATCAAAGATGACGGAGTTTTTATAAAAGAAAGGTAGTGGTTGAAGATGGCAAAGTTTAGAATGGTACGTACTGATTTTTGGAAGAATCCAATTGTCTCCGAGGAGATGACTCCTGAGGACAAGTACTTTATGTTATATCTACTTACGAATCCAAATACGACTCAAATTGGAATCTATAAAATTACGAAAAGACAAATGGCTTTTGATTTGGGTTATTCAGATGAGAGTGTTAATGCGCTAATGGTACGATTCATTGAGCATCATAAGTTGATCCGATACAATTCTGAAACACGAGAACTGGCGATAAAAAACTGGGGGAAATATAACCTGGATAAAAGCGGGAAACCGTTGATGGATTGTATTTTTACCGATTTAAAGGATGTGGAGGATCTCTCGCTTATTCAATATGTTTCGGAGGCCATTCAAAAGCAGGAAATTCGCAGCCTATTTGAATCATTTTGTGAACAAGAAGAAATGGTTTTCTGCAAAGAAGTTAACGGTCAAAATCAACATAATACATATCAAGATACTGAATGTGGAGTGCATGACGATACGTTGACGCCTCGTTATACGATACGGGGACAAAAAGAAGAAGAAAATAAAAATAAAAAAGAAAATAAAAAACAACAACAACAAGAAGCTTTTAATCCAATTATAAAGGAAAATCAGGACATCCTGAATCCATTACAAAATAATCAAAACGATGTGAAAGAAATTGTTGAGTTTTGGGACAACAATGGATTTGGTTTTTCGAATGAGAGTGCTAAACAACAGTTATTATCTTGGTTAGAGGACTCTAGCTTTTTACAGCCGAAAGATGTGATTTTAAAAGCGATGAATATTGCGTGTGGCAATAACAAGCGAAGGCTGAGCTATGTAGTTGGGATTCTTAAAAACTGGGAAAATGATTCCTTACTGACCGTAGAAGAAATAGATTCCTTTTATAGGAGTCATAATTGCGCAGCGAAGCATAGGAAATCAACAGAATCGTTTCCTGCTGGTAGAGCTATTCCAATTGATGACTGTTAGCCGAGAAATTGCTAAGTAAATGCAGCATCTTTATATGATAGATTGATAAAAAGGGAATAACTAAATAATGGTTAATCTAGTAGATAAGGATACAAATAGGGGGAGGCGGAGCCATGAAAATCGAAATAGGAGATAGAAAAGGGTACCCCAGTAAAATTTTACTCATTGGGTACCCTTTAATCTTTATTTAAAACACTTTCGTAGTCCAATCCTCACAATTCCAAATATCGGTCGCAATTTCACGATAGAAATCAGGTTCGTGGGATACCATCAAAATACTTCCGCGATATGCCTTTAAAGCACGCTTCAATTCTTCTTTTGCGTCCACATCCAAGTGATTGGTAGGTTCGTCTAGAATTAATAAATTCGTTTGTGTGTTAATAATTTTACACAATCGAACTTTGGCTTTTTCGCCACCAGAAAGGACTTCGATCTTACTTTCAATATGTTTCGTCGTTAATCCACATTTTGCAAGAGCAGCACGGACTTCCGCCTGATTCATACTTGGGAACTCGCTCCAAATCTCTTCAATACAAGTGTTGTAGTTGGACTGTTTAACTTCCTGTTCGAAGTAACCGATGTGTTGATACTCACCACGTTCAACTTTACCTGAAATCGGATCAATCAACCCAAGAATACTTTTTAAAAGAGTAGACTTACCAATACCGTTTGCACCAACGAATGCAATTTTTTGTCCGCGTTCCATTTTCAAATTAAGAGGGCGAGAAAGTGGTTCATTGTAACCAATAACAAGATCTTCTGCCGTGAAAATATAACGGCTAGCTGCACGAGCTTCTTTGAAGTTAAATTCTGGTTTCGGCTTCTCTCTCCCCAATTCAATAACTTCCATTTTGTCGAGCTTCTTCTGACGAGACATCGCCATATTTCGAGTCGCAACACTTGCCTTGTTACGAGCAACGAAATCCTTCAAATCAGCAATTTCTTGTTGTTGACGCTTGTACGCTGACTCTAGCTGTTGCTTCTTCATTTCATATATGTTTAAGAAGTTATCATAGTCACCAACATAGCGATTCAACTCTTGGTTTTCCATATGATAGATCAAGTTAACAACATTGTTCAAGAATGGAACATCATGCGATATCAAGATAAATGCATTCTCATATTCCTGTAAATAGCGCTTCAACCATTCAATATGCTGTTCATCCAAATAGTTCGTAGGCTCGTCTAGTAATAGGATTTCAGGCTTTTCTAGCAAAAGCTTAGCTAGCAAAACTTTCGTACGTTGACCACCGCTAAGATCATCTACATCTCGATCTAGTCCAACATCATCTAATCCTAGACCACGAGCAACTTCCTCAACTTTTGAATTAATTTGATAGAAATCATTACTATCTAAAGTTTCTTGTAGCTCTCCAACTTCAGCAAGCAGTGCATCGATATCAGCATCTTCATCACCCATTTTTGCATAAAGTTCATTGATCTCTGCTTCAGCATCAAATAGATATTGAAAAGCAGTACTCAAAGCGTCACGCATCGTAGTACCTTTTTGAAGTACAGCATGCTGATCTAAATAACCTACACGAACTTTTCGTGACCACTCAACTTTGCCCTCGTCGGGTTTCAACTTCCCAGTAACAATATTCATGAAAGTAGACTTACCCTCACCATTTGCCCCAACTAGTCCAACGTGCTCTCCTTTTAAAAGTCGAAAAGACACATCATTAAAAATTGCACGATCACCGAAACCGTGGCTTAAATTTTGTACGTTTAATACGCTCATTTTTTTAACCCCTTATAATGTTACATGAGGATATCTTACAAGATTTTAGCTACTTTTTCTATCTTGAAGTTATTTTTTGTGAAAATTGAAGTCTTCTCCATCTTAATAAAATGAGATTATTGAAATATATTTAATTAGACGGATAACAATTTGGTAAGAGTCTATTTTACAAAAGAACTGTAGATAAGATAAGAGTTATTCCCATATGGGAATAAATACAGAAGAAATGAAAGAATTGGTTGAGTTCTAAACTAAAATTTTTTTAAAACAATGTAAACTCATCAACACCACATGTATTGCCACATACACTCTCACATGTGGAGTACGTAACATCCAACATTGTACCTAATTAAAAATATTTAATAAATTAAAGTACAATCCCAGTTACCAAACAAAAAGGTAACTGGGATTATTTTATTTTCCGGGTGTTATACAAAAAAAGGAATCACCTAGATTTTATAATTTAGTAAAATATACTAATAAGTGCCTGTCACCGCCCACATATTCAATTATTATTCAGGAAGTGTAAGGTAAACAATGCTACATCAGTATATCTGCGATCATTATTTATGCCATTGTGAGACTGTTGCAAAAATTGAATTAGTGTAATGTTTTAAAAGCTCAATCTTTAAGGAGATTGTGCTTTTTCTTTTTGGGGAAACATTTATGAAACAGGATTACTCTGGGAGGCACGGTGCAGCTAAATTAGAAACCAAACTAAGGTATTCCAAAATCACTCTTTAATGAAAGCAATCGTTAAAAAAGTATTACTTTCAATAATGGTGAATATCTGTGCTTGTCATTTCATAATACGTAGTAGACTTTTACTGCGCAGCAACAATTCCCAATTGTGGAAAATATGAACAAAAATTCGTTAAGTTTTGTTCATATTTTAATATCAAAGTTTGTGATATTGTGAAGCTTTTCACTTAAAATAAAGGGCAGCTATCTATAGTATGAAAATCCACCGTATTCAACGTAAGTAATGATAACAAAAGTGATAGATTTCTATCTTTGTGGAAGCAATATCTAGGACCTGTGCCCAAAAACCATCTGTGGTATACTGAGTTAAACAAAGTAGAAATGGGTGTCAATACATGAAGAACGAAGAGATACTTGCTGTGCTGAAATCTCTGTCCAATGAGACGCGACTCAATATTCTTTGTTGGCTGAAGGAACCAGGAGAAATGAACGCGAACCTGCCCACGGCCATCAAAGAAGAATTTCCAGGCGGTGTATGTGTAGGAAGCATTCAAGAGAAGTCCGGCCTCGCACAGTCTGTTATTTCCTCTTATCTGTCTTCCATGCAGAAGATTGGCTTGCTTGAGTCACGCCGCTTCGGCCAGTGGACATATTACAGGCGCAATGAAGAAGCAATTGCTGAGTTTTTGGAACAATTCGCAGCTGGATTGCACGCAAAAGTGGATTAACTTAATAATGTACGGCTTTATTATTTGCATATTAATCTATATATCTGTATATTCATTTTTATAGATTTAAAAAAACAGCGATATGAGGAGAGAGTACGATGAACTTATCCAAAGTAGCAGCACCTTTATTTGAGGCTTTTGAAGGCGGCAATCTGAAGCTAGAAAACCGCATTGTCATGGCTCCCATGACACGCTGCTTTTCCCCAAATGGCGTTCCGGGTCCAGATGTGGCTGGATATTATCGCCGCAGAGCAGAAAATGGTGTCGGTCTTATTATTACAGAAGGAACGGTTATCAACCATCCGGCAGCACCGGCCGACCATAATGTGCCCCACTTCTATGGTGAAGAAGCACTTGAAGGATGGGCACACGTTGTTCGGGAAGTACATGAAGCAGGCGGCAAAATTGCTCCACAAATCTGGCATACTGGCACGGCTCGCGAAAGAAAGAAATTTCCTGATTCAGATGCCGATCCAATCGGCCCATCCGGCTTGAGTCTGACTGGAAAACAAGTATCTGATCCGCTGACAGCCGAGGAAATCCGCGGTCTTGTTCAAAGCTATGCACAAGCGGCTGCAGATGCAAAGCGCATCGGTTTTGATGCGGTGGAGATTCACGGCGCACACGGTTATCTCATCGATCAGTTTTTCTGGGAAGTGACCAACAAGCGAACAGATGAGTATGGCGGCGATATGATTGGCCGTACCCGATTTGCGGTAGAGGTTATCGAAGCGGTGAGAGCTGCAGTCGGTCCTGACTTCCCAATTATCTTCCGTTTCTCCCAATGGAAGCCGGTTGATTACACAGCAAAGCTGGCTGCAACTCCTGAAGAACTGGAACGTTTCCTTAAACCATTGTCTGAAGCAGGCGTCAATATTTTCCACGCTTCCACACGCCGTTTTTGGGAACCAGAATTTGAAGGCTCTGACCTTAACTTGGCAGGCTGGACACGCAAGCTAACTGGCAAACCAGCCATCACAGTTGGATCAGTTGGCCTTGATTCCGAATTCACTAGCTTGTTTGAATCAGGAAAAGGTGGACAAATTACCGGTATCGATAGCCTGATTGAACGCATTGAACGCGGAGAATTCGACCTAGTTGCGGTAGGCCGTGCCCTCTTGAACGACCCGGCATGGGCAGCCAAAATTCGCGATGGCCGCAATGATGAACTTCAAGCATTTACCCGTGAGGCACTTGGTACGCTGAGCTAATCTGTGTTTTAGGGACAGGTTCCTATACTCATTTTTAAGGATTTATCTTATTTACCGAAAATTTAAAGGATGGGTTCCTCGTAAATGGGACATTAGATTCTATTACTCATTTAAAAGGCTCCACAGAGATAATTTTACTCTGCGGAGCCTTTATTTTGGATATTAATGCTCGTGAATCCGAGTCGCAAAGTGCCTGTCCCTGCGACCCGCCTAGTTTACTCGATTTCCTTGCTTAGTTGAACACAGTTTGGAAAGACTCAACTGGTGCTACAAGATTCAAATGCGATGTCTTAGAGGATTAGAACATGGATTCTCAATAGAATACTGGGATATAGAAGTTGATAATACTACCGAAAACATTTTATCAGTATGTCAATGCAGTAAATGTGAGAATGAAATATTGTGTACAAGATATTAATGCACAGTACAACGATACTATTCAAAGAAAAATTGTAATTAATAAACGGGAGCAATTTTTGATTAATTATTAAATAAATAGGTAAACACCACTACATCAATATGTCTGCGACCAACACTCAAGCCATGTGGAGTGCGTGAACAAATATTAAATAAAAATTGCTAGTTACTAAAAATAACTATCATCATTTAAAAAATATTTCATAATAAGAATCCTCTATTCCCAAGAAAAATAGAGGATCTTTTTATTTCCCTAATAATATTGTACAATTCTGGTATATCCAATAAATAACAGTATCAAGAAAAACAGGGGAAATTACAATGGAAGCAACTGAAAAGAAACTTATTGTTAATTCAGATAAAGGCAATTTATTAAGAGAATTAGTGAAGTCGATGAACGAGTGTGAGCGGTTTTATTTTAGTGTTGCGTTCATTAATTTTAGTGGGCTGCAGTTGCTGCTGGATCCGTTAAAAGAGGCAGAGAAGAAGGGAATCAAGGGTAAGATTATCACTTCTACCTATCTAAACTTCACTGATGCTAAGGCTTTAGAGAAACTCAAAGAGTTTAATAATGTTGAGTTGAAGGTATTTGTTACTGATAAAGAGATTGGTTTCCATACCAAGGCATACATATTTGAATACCGTGATAGCTATAAGGTCATTATCGGTTCATCTAATATTACACAAAGTGCTCTAAAAAGTAATATTGAATGGAATGTCGAGATCATGACGAAAGAAAATGGTCGGTTTATTCAAGATGTCTTAAAGGAATACAGTTATCTCTGGAATATGAGTGAGGATGCTGATCAGGATTTTATAAATCGCTATGAAGAATTTTTGGCAAGCTTAAAGCAAACTCAAAGAACTCACCAAATGATTTATGAAAACAAGCAATATATTGTACCCAATAGAATGCAAAAGCGCGCGACAGAGAATTTGGAGAGACTTAGAAGCTTTGGCGAGAAAAAGGCCCTGGTTATTGCAGCAACCGGAACAGGTAAAACCTATATGTCGGCGTTTGATGTAAAGAGTTTTAAACCAAGAAAACTCCTGTTCATCGTACATAGAGAAGAGATTTTAAAAAAGGCAAAAGATACCTTTGAAATACTTCTCCCTAATGATGGCATCACCTTTGGATTACTTACAGGTAATCATAAACAGAAACATGTAGATTATGTGTTTGCAACGATCCAGACCATTTCAAAATGCTATGAGGAATTTGAAAAAGATGAATTTGATTATTTAATCATTGATGAGGCCCATCATGCTACCAGTCCAACGTATCAAACTGTCTTAAACTATTTTGAATCAAAGTTTACTTTGGGGATGACAGCAACTCCTGAACGTAGTGATGGTTACAATGTTTTTGATTTGTTTGATAATAATGTGGCTTTAGAGGTACGGCTGCACGAAGCATTAGAGGATGAGTTGGTGATTCCTTTTCACTATTTTGGCATCACCGATATCGAAGGCATCGATTTAAGTGATGTGGATATTGATGATATCACTGAAATTACAAAGAGGTTGAAGGTCAATGAACGGGTTGATTTTATCATTGAACAGATGGACTTCTATGGTCATGATGGTGACAAAAGAAAAGGCCTTGGCTTCTGTGTCAGCATTGAACATGCACAGTATATGGCTAGTGAGTTTAATAAAAGAGGCTATAAAAGTGTTTGTTTGTATGGTGCGGATTCACCAGAAATCCGTGAACGATTTATTAATCGATTAGAGAATGACGATGATGAGTTAGAATTTATTTTTACAGTGGATATTTTTAATGAGGGTGTCGATATTCCTTCTGTTAATACAGTCCTAATGTTACGACCGACAAACTCTCCCATCGTTTTTATTCAACAACTTGGTAGGGGATTACGGAAGCATGGTAATAAGGAATTCCTAACAGTTCTTGATTTTATCGGAAATCATAATAAAACATTTCTGATTGCGTTGGCGCTAAATGGGAGCCGTTACTATGATAAAGAAAGTTTAAAAGTAGCAGTTGCGACTGGATTTGCCAATATTCCTGGGTGTACTCATATTCAAATGGACAAGATTTCTGAGGAAAGAATTTTGTCTCAGATAGATAAAGAAAACTTTAATTCAATGAAGTATTTGAAGGAAGAGTATTTCGAATTTAAGAAGCTTAATCAGGGGCGAATTCCTTATTTACTGTTGGATTATCTAAAATACGATGGAGCTCCCGATCCTGTGAAATTTATTGATCGTGAGAAAACATATCTATCCTTTGTTGCCAAAGTAGAGAAGGACGAGCAATTAAAAAGTCTATTAATGAACGATTCGTTTGAGGGGATCCAAAAGGAATTATCGAGTAAGCTTTCGCTAAAGAGGATATATGAGTTTATCATCATTCGGTATTTGTTAGAGCATGAGGAAATTGACCTGGAGACAGCAAAGTATCGAATTCTAAAGATGATCAATAGTGTGGATGATGATAGCATTCTCCATGCTTTTGAGTGCTTAAATCAAAATTACTATGATAGTGTTCAGATAAAGAATAAGCCTAAGTTAGTGCGCTATAGCAATGGTATATTATCTAAATCACCTCTATTTAAAGAGGTATTAGAAAATGAAAAGTACCGGAAGTATATTGAAGACATCATCACCTATGGACTTTTTCGTTACGAGAAGGAATTCAAAGGTGAATATTACGGAGTTCCTCATTTTAAACTTTATGAACAATATCAAATGGTAGACGCTGCTTTATTATCGAATTATAGGAAAATCCATAGTTCTTTCAGGGGCTCCGGTTTACTGGCAAATGGGAACGAGTATTTCCTTTTCATCGACTTACATAAAGAAGAGGATGTAAAGGAAAGTATTAACTACAAGGATAAATTTATTAGCTCCTATGAGTTCCAATGGCAGTCGGTGAATAGTACTACCCAGCAGTCCGAAAGAGGTAAGAATATTATTTTTAATAAGCAGCGCGGAGTAAATCTCCACTTATTTATTCGAAAATATAGAGAGATCGATGGAAAAACGGAACCGTATATTTATATTGGGAAAGGGAATTCTGTTTCCTTCGAAGGAGATAAGCCTATTACTGTCATCATGGAATTAGAGAATGAAGTTCCTGCACCTTTATATACTGAGTTTACAAAAAAAGTGTAGTCTTCTCATATCGAGAAGACTATTTTTCTTGGATTAATTGTTCCACTGCTGGAACATCCGCCGGCGCCCACTTGAGTGAGTCTAAGTTTTCTCTTTTTAACCAGATTAATTTTGAATGCTCACTTGGCGTTGGTGTTCCCTCGACTACTCTACATTTAATTGATATTAAATTGATAATAAATGTTTCGTATTCATGTGTGTTATCATTAAAAACTTCTTTGTACGTTTCGACTTTACAGTTTAGCTCTTCATCAATTTCTCTTTTGAGGGCAGAGAAAATGTCCTCATTTGCCTCTACTTTTCCTCCAGGAAACTCCCACATATTTGGAATCGACATTTCAGGAGATCTAAGAGCACACAGAATTTCTTGCTGATCGTTTTCGATAATTGCTGCAACAACTTTTACAAGCTTTTTCAAGTTAACCCTCCTTTTCTTATTACTAGCCATAATGATACCACTTATTGAGATTAAGTGCTTCGGTTCCATTATCAGTATTTAGAAACGTTGGAGATAGATAATGATTTTATTTGAATTAATTTTATTAGCGAATAAAGCTCATCAATAATTTTTTGTATACAATATTTTAAACCATCTCAATAAGATAAATTTAAACAACAACAAAAGTATTAAATCTAAGAAAAAAACGTTTTAGATTGGAGGGAAAAAAGATGATATTCAAGGCACAAAAGATAGCAAAATTGGGAGATTATATCCTTTTTAAGAATGGAATTAAAGGAATCGTGGAGAAGGTCAATGAAAATTCGGTCATTGTAAATATAACCAATAATAAAACGGAAGTGGAGTTTGAAGGAAACAGAACTGTTGTAGCACATAAAAATTACAAGGTTATTGATTGTGTATAAAGTGAAGTCTAAATACCTGATTTTTCAAGAACTTTTTGGCAATAACTCTAAAAAATGTAACCGTTTTCCATAGTGGTAAATAGCGGAGGGTATCCATGAGTGGCCGTCCTTTTATTTGATATAAGTGGGGCTGAAACCAGGGACAGATGTACATGTCTTTGTGGTGATAGACTTAACATCTTTCGTTAAATCATGTGGAAAATAAAGGATGAAAAATTTTAACAAAAACTTCTGACAAATGATGCGCTGTATAGTATAAATGACTATCCTGTTTTTATTAGGAATAGGATTAATCATTTAAGATTTTTAGAACGACATTTATTACGCCTTTAACTCTCTAAAATTCCGTTTAAAGATTTGAAATGATAAAGTGTTGAAATAATTAACCACTCATGGTAGATGATATCTTCTTTGTTTCTATTCCTCCCATTTAAAAGCCCTTCTCAGCTTGGGCATACATTCTCCACATTTTGCTGGAAGGGCTAAATTCATAACTAACACATACACTGAAAAAATTCAGCGTTTAATTCGTTATTTTAACTTCATTTTTATCGATTTCTTCCATTTGCTTTAATCTATTCTTTATGTGTTTGCTGAAAAAAAATAACATTACGATGAATAAAATTAGACATCCACCCATAATCGACAAGAAAAATTGCAACCAAGCATTGAGAACTGAAAGCTCCATCCAAATCCCCCTTGATTTAAAATGACTTGTCTTTAAATATTTCTATAAATGTAAAGAAATTCCTCCAGTTTAAGTGCAATAATGTAAAGGTTTGGCCTTTTTAAGATAAATATTTATTTGCCCATTACATAGGGATGGAAAAGAAATCATGATTTGCTTGATGTTAAAAAGATAGTATGCGTAGAGCCTCACCCGGATGATAATGAAGTGGGTGCGGCGGGCAAAGGGTGCCAAATTTCGAGAGAATTTGGCACCATCTGGGTATCTAGTAAAAATCATTCCTCTATGCTTAAATAGAATTGAATCTTTTAATCAGGCAGGTGATACAACCAAGTGGATGAGAAGGATTGTTTGCTGTTGAAGTACTTACAAAAGGATCAAAATTTAACAAAAGCAGCGGAGCAGCTATTTCTGACACAGCCAGCCCTAACGTATCGTATACGGCAAATTGAAAAGGAATTCAAAGTTGAAATCTTTTCTAAGAGCGGAAAGAATATAAAAATGACCCCTGCTGGTGAACATTTGGCTGAATATGCAAAAAGAATTCTGATCGATTTACGAAGGACCAAAGAATTTCTATTGAATATGGGAAGTGAACTTACCGGTAGTTTAAAAATAGGGGTTAATAGTCACTTTGGATTGTATAATCTTCCTTCGATTTTGAAGACTTATATGAATTCGTTTCCGAAAGTTCAATTGAATGTCGATACAGGGTTTAGTACAGAAATTATGGATTCACTTTTGGATGGACAAATTGATATTGCCATCGTGAGGGGATTATAACTGGTCAGATCAAAAATATCTTCTTAGCGAAGAAAATGTATGTATTATAGCCAATCAGAAGATTGATTTAGAGGAACTGCCCAAAATGCCGATGATTAACAGAAAAGAGCCCAAAGTCCTTCAAAAATATAAGACCAGCCCTTATAATCCATACGACCAAAGCATTGAATATTGGTGGAATGAAAGGTTTGTAGAACCGCCTTTGATTACCATGCAAGTAGATAGCTACGAGACTTGCAGGGAGATGGTGAAAAAGGGGCTCGGGTATTCCATCATTCCGAGTGTCTTTTTAAAAGATAGTGACCAATTACATTATGATCCTTTGATTTTTAAAAACGGACAGGAAATGAAAAGAAGAACATGGATGTATTACAGAGAAGCATCGATGAGTTTGGCAACGGTATCAGAGTTTGTTCATTATATAAAAAAAATATCCGAACAGGAAATAGTGAAGTAAAAGAGAACACGTGGTAGGTGATTCTCTTTTTTGTTTGTTGTGGGTAAAACCTATAAAAATTTTTTATAGCAATCTTAAAAAAGCTTAATTTTACTTATGATTCGGATGAAAGTAAAATAGCAATTAGTTCGAGATTATTCTGAATATTCAGGAGGTTTTGTGGTTGTGCATGTCGAGATAGTCCAAGAGAAAAAGGCACTTCTGGACGCTGTTGAGTCCATGGATGCTGAATTACGGGAATTAGCATTAAAAATTCACCGAAATCCGGAGGTTAGCTTTCATGAGTATCAGGCAGTGAACTGGTTGACAGAGCCGTTAGAAAATGCTGGATTTACCATTGAAAAAGGGATTGCTAATCTGGGAACCTCCTTTAGGGCAACATGGGAAGGGGAGCCCGGGGTCCAACTATTGCACTGATTGCTGAATATGATGCACTGGAAGGATTGGGGCATGGATGTGGCCATAATATCATCGGAACTTCTGCTGTTGGCGCAGCAATAGCGCTGAAGAAAGCGGTTCCACATTTAAAGGGGAAAATCGTTGTTTTGGGAACGCCAGCTGAAGAAGAAGGCGGAGGAAAAATCTTAATGGTGGAGGAGGGAATTTTCGATCAAGTCGATGTGGCCATGATGTGTCACCCACATAAGAGTACGATGGTTTTACGCGGGGGATTGGCCTGTGTGGATGCAACTTTTAAATATTACGGAAAGGCATCACACCCTGCAGCTAGCCCGGAAGAAGGTATAAGTGCATTGGATGCAGTCATTAATACCTTTGTAGCGGTCAACTCATTACGTCAGTTTTTCAACGACGATGTCAGAATTCATGGCATTATAACCAAGGGCGGTGAAGCCACTAATATAGTACCAGCATACTGTGAGGCTGAATTTTTATTAAGAGCAGAGACAGTGGAACAATTGGGGATTGTCCGTGAAAAGGTGTATAGAGCTGCACGAAATTCGGCAGAAGCAGTTGGAGCCAAAATGGAAATAGAAGAAGGCTTGATTTATGCTGAACGAAACAACAACCAGGCACTCGCTTTTTTATTTAAAGAGAATGTGGAACTTTTGGGTGAAGAAGTGTGCGAACCTCCTAAAAGGGGCGGAATTGGTTCTTCTGATATTGGAAATGTTGGACAGGTGACCGCTACCATTCATCCTTACATCAAAATTACGGATTCAGCGAATACCCATACTCCTGAATTTGTAGAGGCAGCCCGTTCAGAGAAAGGTATGACAGGTTTAAACAAAGCATCAAAGGCATTAGCGATGACAGCATATGATGTGTGTGTAAATGATGGTTACCTTCAAGCCATTCGCAGTGAATTTGAAGAATGGAAAAGAAACAAACAGCCATGAGAGTTTTAAAACAAGCTGTTTTTCCAAATAAACGGTAAAGGGTGAAAGAAATTGAAATTAAATAAAACGGCCCCATATGTACCAGTTGAAAAGCCTAAGGGAAAATTTTTCAAAATGCCACACACGTATGTCATCATTTTAAGTATGGTGTTAATTGCCGCGGCACTCACTTATTTACTGCCAGCAGGTGAATTTGATCGAGCGGAAAACAAAGCTACAGGAAATACCGTTGTAGTTCAGGATTCTTATCATCATGTTGATCAAAATCCAGTCAGTCTTATTGATATTCCATTATCGATTGTCAACGGGCTAGTTGACGCTGCTGATACGGTCTTTTTTATCTTTATTGTCGGTGGTGTATTCCAAATCATTAATTCTACTGGAACAATCGAAGCTGTGGCTGCAAGGGTTGGAAAGACTTTTATGAACCGAGGCCTTGTCATCATTCCCATTTTTTTATCCATCTTTTCAGTCGGCGGGTTTACCATCGGGATGTCAGCAGAAGTCATGGCGTTTGTGCCAATTGGAATTGCCATTGCAAGAGCGTTAGGTTATGATGCGGTGACTGGAACGGCCATGGTAATGCTGGGAGCTGCAGTTGGTTTTACTGCCGGCTTATTAAATCCTTTTAATGTTGGTATTGCACAATCGATTGCTGAAATTCCCATGTTTTCAGGAATGTGGTTACGCGCCATTATCTTAGTGGTTCTATTAATTGTCACGAGTCTTTATATTATTCGTTATGCGAAAAAGGTAAAAAAAGATCCAGCTTCCAGTATTGTCTTTGATCTTGAAAAAGAAGAAGGACACGAAAAGGTTAGTGTTATTTCCTTGCCGTCCATGAAGGTGACCCATTATTTGACGATAATCACCGTGTTGGCCGGGTTTGGTCTATTAATTTGGGGAGTATCGGAAAAAGGCTGGTGGATGCAAGAACTGGCTGCATTTTTCCTCGCTTTAGGAATTATTGTTGGTTTCTTATCAAAATATGGTCCTAGTAAAATTGCAAGTGAATTTGTGACGGGAGCGAAAGCCATTACCTTTGGTGCCTTTATTGTAGGATTGGCAAAAGGAATAGTGGTTGTGTTAGAGCAAGGACATGTCATTGATTCGGTTGTGAATGGGCTTGCGTTGATGGTTGACCACTTGCCAAGTTTTGTGCAAGTACTGGGCATGTACTTTTTCCAAACCATTATGAATGTCTTTATTACTTCGGGAACGGGACTCGCCGCAACGACCATGCCAATCATGGTTCCATTATCTGATTTAATTGATGTCACAAGACAAACGGCCGTTCTCGCTTATCAGCTAGGGGACGGACTATCCAATTGTATCCTGCCTACCTCAGCGATGTTAATGGGAAGCCTGGCCGTTTCTAAGATTAAATATCAAGAATGGGTAAAATTTTTCTGGCCTTTATTGTTAATGTGGGTTGTCATTGGTGCTTTTTTTGTCATCGTGGCAGATATTATTCAATATTGATAGAGGGATGAATGCCATTGAATGCTCAATTTGTGAAATATACAAAGTTACTTGATCTGATTGATAAAAATCTTTTATATCAGCATGCTGAGACTCTTTCCCAATGGGAACGGTTAACAGGGGAAGAAGAGGCTGAAAAAGCAGTTGATTATATTGTAGAAGAATTGCATAGGCATCATATTCAACATAATCGCTACCAATTCGATGGGTATTTCAGTGACCCCGTCCATGGACATGTTTCCGTCATTGCGCCTAAGCACCTGGATATTCGTGCAAAAACAAGATCGTTTGGTCTACATCTTCCACAAGGGATCAAGGGGAGAGTCATATACGACTGCGATAGTGAAAAGAAACGAAGTGTCAACGGACATGCTGATCGGTTTGAAAAAATGAAAGGAAAAATTGTTGTTAGCTGGAACTATTACGAGGATTATGTGAAAAAAATTGATAGCTCAGGAGCTATCGGTCTTATTCATATTTGGCCATCTAATGAAGTGGCCATCCATGAAGAAACCGTAGGCACTGTTTGGGGCACACCAACCATTGAAAACATTGATCAACTCACGAAAATTCCTGTTGTCGGAATTAACTATCATGATGGAATGCAGCTGATCGAACTTATACAGGAAGAATCCGTTACGGTGGTTTTGAAAACGGAGTTAAAAAATGGAATAAAACGTGTCAGTCTTCCGGTTGCCGATATACCAGGAGAGATAGACGAGTACATCCTCATTTCAGGCCATTATGATTCCTGGCATAAAGGGGCAACCGATAATGCGACTGCAAACGCTCTTATGCTGGAAATGGCAAGGATATTTTCTAAAAAACCATGTAAGCGAGGTATTAAATTTGCTTGGTGGCCTGGACATTCCAATGGCAGATATGCAGGATCTGCTTGGTATTGTGATCACTTTTGGCAAGAAATCAATGAGCGATGCGTGGCCCATATCAATATTGACTTTCCAGGCACAAAAGGTAATGTACAGGTGGTACCAAGATCGACATCCCTAGAGAATGCCCAATTTCTAAAGGATATTATTACTTCCTTTACAGAAAAAGAGCCATCTCGTTTTGAGTATCTCCCTCGGGGAGCGGACCAATCATTTTGGGGGACGAATATCCCCATTCATATCATGCTTAAATATGAACCCATCGAAGAGGAAAAAATTTATCAGACTCCAGGCGGCAACTGGTGGTGGCACACAGAGGAAGACCTGCTGGATAAAGTGGATTTCAATTTATTGTACAGAGACACAGGGATCCATCTCGGGTTTGTTGATGAATTAGCGAATCTAAATATCCTGCCGATAAACCTTATAGATTTTATTGCAAACAGCAGAAAGCTTATGTATGAATTGGACAAAAGTTCGGATGAGGCCTTCGATTTTACCACCGTTCATCAGTCTTTTAAAGATTTAGCAGAAGTGGTCCGAAAACTATTAGGAAAAGAAATTCTGGATGTTTACAGGTACAATAAACTATCGAAAAACATTGGTGGAACATTAAATAGACTTAAATTTTCCTATTCAAGTAAATATGATTACGATAATACCTTTCCGTTTCAACCGTACCCTTGCTTAGCAAAGGTGAAAGGCAAGTATCGAAGCCATACATCGCCTGATGAATTTCTTTTCACATTAACCTTTTTCGTTAGACAACGAAATCGAATAGTAAATGAAATAAAGGAAATCATTAAGGAAATTAATGGGTATTTAGTTTAGGAAAACCATAGGGGCGGTTCTCACGGCTATTTTGAACCAGAGGACCAGGGGGCTTTTACTGGGCTTTGAATAACAAATTATTGAAGGAAATATAAACGCCTGAAACTATACGATTTTTGAATGACAATAGGTAAAGGCAGGGCTGTTGCCAATGTCTAGGCTTATATTATACTTGGTTAATTTATTTGAAGATGGGTACCTTTGGCTGTTACAATACAAAACCATCCTTTCGAACTTTAAGGATGGTTTTGTATTAGTTTTACCAGGGTGTTAGGGGGAACCAAGGTATCTATATTATGGACAATATTTAGTGAAAAATTCATTTTCAAGACTATTCCCACTAGATACTATTACAGCTTTTGTTGTTTAGGAAGATAATTCTTCATGAATTATCATTACAGAATTTGGAGTACTAAGTCAAAA
Organism: Neobacillus pocheonensis; assembly: GCF_050477905.1. Lineage (NCBI taxonomy): Bacteria > Bacillati > Bacillota > Bacilli > Caryophanales > Bacillaceae > Neobacillus > Neobacillus pocheonensis. The sequence continues at coordinate 28,800 of NZ_JBCNAD010000042.1, forward strand.
AAGGCTATTTTAAGAATAGTCACAGAAATTTTGGATATGCCTACATCTTCCTTTATTTTTTTGCCAATCATGCAGCCTTAAGGGTGCGATTTTTCTTCAGAAATCATGACGTTAAAATTTAAGGTTAAATGCATACATAAGGACTTTGGGCGGCAGCACTACGGACTGATCAGAAAGTAAAAGACACCTTTCTGTCATTCGTACATGTCGCTTCGGCATTAAATGGACAGATAACCACGGTCTTTACGGCTTACATTCCGTAGGTTCCTGTTCCATTTACGGCTAACGCCGCCATACCGAACGAGCCGAAAAGTAAGAAAATCAAAAGATGGAAAGATTAAAAGAATAATAGACAAAAAGGAGAGCAGCCGAAAGAAAGGCTGCTTTTATTGTTGATTTTTCCCTTTTGCCTTCCGAATCGTAAAACAGCGCAAGCTTTCTAACCTTCCAGCCGGCAGGACACCCGAACCTTTCCGGCTAGAAGCTAAGAAAGCTAGTCAATCGGTCAAGGGGCAAAAAACTTTTTTGCTTAGAGGCACTTTCGCAACAGCAAAAAACTTTTTGTGCTAAGAGCGCCCTTGACCCATTGTCTATGCGCGTTTTTCGTTCTACTTGCAAAAGGGGAAAAATCATCCCCCTTTGGGGAACTTACTCGCTTCGCAAGTCAAAAGGAAAAAGAAAATCTTAAAAAATCAAAAATTATTAGAAAATCCAAGGAGGAAAAGCAAATGACAAAAAGTGTTTATGAAATCATTACAGAAAAAATCATCGAAAAATTAGAAAAAGGTGTTGTACCGTGGCGCCAGTCATGGACCAATTCAAACGCGGTTAACTGGAAAACACAAAAGCCATATCGAGGAATCAATATTTTTCTAGTAGAACCTGGAGAATATGCTTCCCAAAAACAGATTTTAGAAGCTGGTGGACGCATCAAAAAAGAAGAACTAAAAAATTCTCATATCATTGTCTATTGGCTTTGGAAAGAGTCGGAGGACGATGAAACAAAGGAGAAAAAGACTTTTGCCAAACCCTTTTATTATCGAGTTTGGGAGATTAATAAACAGTGTACCGGCTTAGAGAGTAAAAGAAGGATTGAAGCCTTTGAACATGACCCGATAGAAAAGGCGGAGGAAATTTTTAAAGGATATATCGATTCTCCAGATTACACGTTTCATACAGGTAAGGCGGTTTATTATCCAACATGGGATCGAATCAATTGCCCTCCGATAAAAGATTTTAGGGTTCCAGAGGAATATTATTGCACTTTGTTTCACGAAATGACGCACAGCACCGGACATCAAAGCCGTTTAGCTCGACCGGGAATCACGACAGAAGGAGTTGCGTTTGGGGATGAAGTGTATTCCAAAGAGGAATTAGTCGCTGAAATGGGTGCGGCGATGTTGTGCGAAGTAGCCGGAATTGATAACAGCACTTTAGAAAATAGCGCTAGCTATATCAATTCATGGTTAAGAGCATTGAAAAAGGAAAGCCGTTTAGTCTTACAAGCAGCTGCTCAAGCACAGAAAGCTGCAGATTATATTTTAGGAGAAACAAAGGAACAACTAATAGACGAAAACTAAAAGGGATTGCAATTCATACCATCACAAGCAATCCTTTCACCGGCTGACAGGTCAGCCGGTGAAAGGATACATCGAACATGTCAAACTTAAACCAAAGATTTCTAATAAAAGGAGTGAAAGAAATGAAAGTTTTTCAAGTTATTTATTTTGCAAAAGGGCTTCAAAGGGTATCGATTGTGGTTGCCAAAAATGAAGAACAGGCAGAGAAAATGTTTTCTAAAGTATTTAATATGAAAGATCATTACGAACTATATACTATTCATGAATGTGAATTGAAAACTGAAAACATTATCCATACGGAAGTAATGGAAATTATTTGATATACATGATTCCTAATCCGTTTAATGGTATCGGGAATACATGTAAAAACACCTGATTATTGTAAACCGTACCGTCCGGAACGGAGCCGGTATTGTTTCACGGGTGGGGAAAAAAACATTCGTTTTTTCTTGATAAAAGCAGGCATCGAGCCTGCTTGAAGGGAAAAATTTACATTTTTCTAGAATAGACATTTTACTTGTGATTTATTGAAATAGAAAAGGGGCTCCAAAAAGTAGTCGAACACCTCTTTTTGGACATCCCCGTCTCACTTCAGTTATTGTTTATCCGTAGCAGTCCATAGAACCGCGGTCGGACTTTGGGCTGTTAAAACTTGTGTACCATGCCACTCCATCAAGGATGCTTGCGGTTGATAATCACTGTTCAGCATGAAGGCGCGATTGACATCTTTTACAGTGATTTGGTAATTCGCAGGTGGATTAATGGCATCGTTCGGATTGGAATCAAACGGAACAGCAATCGCTTGAATGCTCTCAATATCACTAGTGGTTGCTCCTGAAGGAAGTTCCACAGTGGTTGCTGCAGGGTTGTCACGTGTTATTGACCAATCCGGGACGTTATGATTGGAAATGTACAGTTTAGGATCTCCTTTCAATTTTACGCCAATCGCTGTTCCTACTCCTGCTGAACCATTCGCTGGTGAAGTTGTTTTGTTGAATTCAACATACAGGTAATTGCGTTGATCGGAAACTTCCTGCGTATCAGGGTTTGCAATTGATTCGATTTTTCCTTCACGAATCATTTCCTTTGCCATGACTTGATAGGACCATGGATTTTGATCCATTATGTATTCCCGAGTGCGATTGGAAGGAAGCTCTTGGGAAGCATTTAGGAAGAATCTGTATCCGCTCGTCGTATCTCCAGCCTTTACAGCACTAAAATTGTTATTGCTGGTAGATGTGTACATAAGAGGATGGTCTTGTTCCTTTAAACCGTCAAAATCAACTGTTCCGTGACCCGGTGACTGATACTTTTCCGAAATTACCTTTTGATTTGGATCCAATGTTACCCGATAAATCCACTCGATATCGGTTGTGCGGCCCCAACGTGCCATTAATGCCGGCGTATTTGTACCGCCATCCTCGTTTGAACAAATCACCGTATATTCAATGGTAATATTTCCATTTGCATCCTTGGATTGGGTATGATACATCATAAGCGGTACATCGGTATAATTATTCTCATAAGCGCCAGGGATATTTGGCAGATTGCGGCCATATAGGATAGGTGAATAACGGTAGGCTAGTGCATCCTCAGAATCAGAAGATACCACGTTTGTATCCATTTTTATAATATTGACCTGTTTCGCTCCTTCCGGAGACTTGTCCAGATTAAGGGAAGCCTTCAATGTATGAACACCCGGATCCACGTGTCCAAGAGCTACCTTGTAAGTGAACTTTTGTTGTCCCATAAAGAGAACAATATCCTGGTTGTATTTTCCATCTAATGTTAACTTGATGACCGCTGATTCCTGACCCTTCTTACTCCAATCCACACCCGGAGCAATTGCAGTTAAATCAAGCAGTGCTTCACCTGAGGATAAAACTGTAAATGTTTTCTCTACTTGTTTATTCTCGGATTGGACTTGCGGAATGGTCTCTGCCGCTACAAAGTTAAGCGGAATGGAGGCCAGAGAGATTGATAGAGCTAGTCCGACAGCTAATTTCCCTTTCTTTTTCATTATTTCCTCTCCTTTTTCATCATGAATTAACTACATAAATAAATATAATTATTTTCTATTAAATTCACATTATCTGTGAGTTAAGATTATGTGAAATAATGTAAAAATTATATTATTTTGGCATTTTAAATCAAAAAATAAGCCAAGAGAATCTTGACTTATAATCTATTTCATTAAGTTCAACTTCAAGTTAGAGCACTTACGGGGCTGTTCACTTATTTAATGGCTAAAACTGCCAATTAAATAGGTGCGGTGAACCGTATCATAAGTGATAGTAAATCGAATTTGTATTAGGATATCTCCAATAAAAAAGAACCGTGAGTACGAATATTTCGCAGTTCTTTTTGTGTGTTTCGTTATTCTAGACTTTTAGGTTTATAAATGTTACCGAGCCCCCACACTTTTTGAACGTCACCTTCTTGCATATCAACTGTTGCTTTGGTGATCATGTTGATTTTAGCATCAATATTATCAATCATGTGGCAAAGGTGAGCTTCTAAAGTAATCGGGTCAGCGGTACTTCCCCAGCCGTTGCTAAGAGGACCGTGATGACTTGAGATAATGTTCATTAATTCATAGACAACAGTAACTTCTTCTATAGAAACAGCTCGTTCATTTCGTATAGCCACTAACTTTCGGTCAATCATCTGGTTTACAATTTGAATATGCCCTAAGAATCTTCCGAAGACGGTGTATTCTGGAGCTGTAAAATTGCGAGACATCTCCACTATCTTCCCCATATCATGAAGCATAAGGGCAGCATACATTTTGCTCCGATTTACTAATTCACCATATTGGTCGCAAATGCTTTTACAGATCCGAAGAAGTGAAAGGGTATGGTAAGCAAGACCCGAACGAAAATTATGATGCATTTTCACTGCGGCTACATGGATCATGAAGTATTTCTTGTTTTCTTCGAACAATTCAGAAGTGATTTGGTTCAAGATAGAGATTTTGATTTCATCTATAAAACCACGGATTTCTTTCCATATATTTCTCATCAATCATATTTCAGACGGAAATAATTAAGAGTACACATATTAGATATGTCTAAAACGTGTGTCCTGTTATTATGAGGTTGGAAAATATTTCAAATACCCTTTATTTTGGCTGGAACACCGCCAACCTCTACACCAATGCCAGTGGCATAAGAAAAACGCTGAGCTATCAGCGCTTTCTTTTTTACTATTCCCTTATCATAACTGACTAAGTTCCGAAGCTACTATATTCAAAGAGGCTCGTATGTGAAACAGTGATCATTAGTCTACGGTCAGGTTATAAAGATACTGAAGGATTTCTTAAGAGGCTGATACAGTTTGGGGAATCGATGAATGTTGATGTAAAAATGAATGAACCTAATTGGGATAATCATTATTACCAAGGATTACAGTTCACAATAAAAACAACAATCCAAGGCAAGGAACACTTTATCGGCGATGGAGGTTTTGTTAACTGGACTCAAAAGTTGTTGGGTAGAAAGAAGGAGCGATTACTGATAAGTGCAATAGGTTTGGATAGACTGCTTTTTTTATTTAAACAAAGGTGATGTTAGTGTAACTTGAAAAACGAAACATTGGTAGGAATAATTGCAGTAATCTTGATCTGCCACAATCGGGCGCCATTCTTGAGGATTGGTGCTCATTTTTCATTTTAGGGCCATTTAATGGAATAAGATTACAAGCAAAACAGATTACGTGTGCTTGAGTTAAACAATGGGGGGTGGCAATCTTTTTTTATTGCAATGCCATGCAATCGTGTAGGGGGAACTGATGAATTTTGAATCTACATTCAAATATAAAAAGTTTTTAATAGATTATATTTTGATGGAAAACTGTCCATCCTAGTTTTGTAGTTTAAAAAGGATGGAGGTTACTAAAGTGATAACAACCCGTATGAAAAAAGTATTGGCTGTCCTAAGTGTTTTTGTACTATCACTCATATTTTTTATTCCCTTTCAAAGAGATCAAGCAGCTTATGCAAATACATTTTCTTCTGATGTAAATGCATTCAACAGTGAAAATATTAGAGCAACGGTAGAAGCCACGGTTTTACACGTTCGAGAGAATCCAAGTATATTTAGCAAAGTGATAGGCAGGCTAAAAATGGGGGGGAAAATAACTGTCCAAGAGGAGCAATCTGGATGGGCAAAAATGGTGTCTTCTTCTGGTATGCAGGGTTGGGTATCTGAATATTACATCGCTAAAGATGCATCTAGCGATGCACAACCTATTATTGAAGGTCCACCAACAATGGGGAAAATAGTTGCTTTCAACAAAAAGGGACAAACTCAATCGACAGAATCAAATAGTATTTCAGGTATTCAAACAACTGTTCCGTCCATTGCCAGAAATAGTAAGGGGCCCCTTCAAGGGAAAACAATTGTCCTTGATCCAGGTCATGGAGGAAAGGATGACGGAACAACAAGTATTGTCGGTACACATGAAAAATCATTAACTTTACCAACAGCTGAAGCAGTTAAACAAAAGCTTGAAAACGCAGGTGCCAATGTCATTATGACCCGGACGGACGATACTTATGTTCCTTTACAACAACGTGCAGATATCTCAAACCAAAATCATGCGGATGCTTTCATTAGTTTCCATTACAATTGGTCAAGCGACCCATCGGTAAATGGAATAACTGATTTTTACTATCAACAATCGGGTAACCCCTTAGCCTCGGATATTATAAATGAAGTAGTCCAGGCAACGGGATTAAATAACGATGGAACAAGATTCGATAACTTGAGTGTTTTACGCAGCAATTCACAACCAAGCACTCTGATTGAGCTTGGGTTCCTTTCCAATAGTAATGATGATTCGGTTGTCGAAAGTTCTGCTTACAGTGATAAAGTAGCTCAAGGCGTTTACCAAGGATTACTCGATTATTTTCAATCAAATAATAAGTGAACAGCCGGGAAAACAACACCCGGCTCTTATTTTGTTATTCAAAATTTTGTCTTTATTGGCAATTACTGTATAAATATTAGGAAATATGTGATTTTCTTTTGTAGGAATTTTTTGCGGCATCAACTTGCCTAGGCGATTCCAGCGAAATCCCTCCTAATTTAACTCTTTCAGTGTTTAGGTATGTAGACAAATTCTTAAAGGAAAGCCGGTCTCCAATTGGGTTTGGTAATAAAATGACTTTCAAAATTGATATAAAATAAAAAATTTCCTTAATTTAGGATGTTGGGAATTTGCATTCTAACGAATTTATCTTTTCTTTTATGTATAATCTCTTATCTAATTTCGTTACAGTCATTAAATTTTCTATATTAATATAATGTGTATTTAATATTAATAACGGCATATAAAATAAAATAATTTTAACATATATGTTGAAATATATGTTAAAAAACGTTCATGGTGTGGAAAATATAGGCTAAAAAAATTTTTTATTTTAGGGTCAAAGCCGTTTAGCACAGGCAAGTATCTATCTTGTCCCTGGTTTGAAAAAAAGTCGTAAGGGTTCCATTAGTAAGATTACCCCTGTTAGCTTATTCAAAAAATCAAACGTGTGGGCATCATTATTTATTTTTCTGAACCCTGGTATGGGACAAACATGGATCGGGGAAGGATAGGGGTAAGGAGGCGATTTATAAATGACATCTTTCGAGGTTTAGTCCTTGATGCTAAGTTTTGGCATGTTTGTAATCGCTGTTTTGAAATTTCACGATCACGATAAGAATTCTTAAACACGCTGTAAAGGCGTGTTATTTTTTTTCCCATATACATGGGGAAATTAGGTTTTTTTAAGAAATATTGTGTAGGGAAATCAGCTAAGATTTGTAAAAATTTGAAAGTTTTGCCGCGATGCTCATTAAGTGTGAATTGAGAGATTTTCCAAATAAGTAAATGAACTTGCCATGTATCCCTCGCCTTGACTTCAAAGGAGCTGCGCAGCAGCCTTTGGCAGCGAGCCGCTTTTTTTGCTGAAAATCACAAAAATTCTATGTTTTTTACAAATACATTCGCTATGAATCTATTTATGATAAATTTACGCTCTCATTTATATATTGATTGCGCAATCATTCTTGAGGAGGAAAAGGAAGGTTTTTTTATGAAGAAAAACATATGGCTAATTGCTGCCATCATACTCGTCATAACCTTTGCCACCCTCCAGGCGGTAAACACAGCAGCTCAAAGGGCAGATAAAGGTGAGGGCAAGAGTTTAGATGCAGAAGCTTTGGAAAAAATCGTAAATCATGCGGATTCTGGACAAATAACAAGATCATCAGGAGTGAAAGCACCACCATTTACATTAAAATCACTTGATGATTCCTATGTTTCAATTGGAGGTAAAAACGCTAAGCCGATTGTCTTGAATTTTTGGGCAAGCTGGTGTGATGCATGCTCAGTCGAAGCTTTGGAACTGAGAAAGCTCTATGAGCAGTATAAGGATCGAATTGACTTTTACGGAATTAATGTCACAACCGAAGAAAAGCCCGAAAATATTAATGCATTTATTACGAAAAACAATCTTCAGTACCCTGTTTTACTCGATGAGCATAAGCACGCTGCTGATCTTTACGAATTACATGCACTTCCTACAATGTTTTTAATCGACAAAGACGGCTACATCATTGATACGTTCCACATAGTAGATCCTCTTGAGTTAGAAGAGAAGATTGGTCGTCTTGCCAAGAGGTAAGCTATCTAATCTTTTGTTTAAATTTTTATAACATTCTAATCTTTCGAAGAGTGGTGATGAAACGTGAAACTCAATTCAAGAGAAAGGAGTAACGTATTACCAAAAAAAGTTGGGTTTATTTGAATAACATAAAAAGAGTGGTGAAACCGATGAAAGTCAAATTAACGATTGTTCAGCTTCTAATTCTGACTTTATTTGTATCGAGTGTTTTCCAGTATTCCGCTAAAGCGGCTGTGAGTAAAAAAATCCCCGATTATTTCTCGGATCATTTCGATAAAGCCATAATCAATGATAACTGGAATGTAATTGAAGGTCCTTGGGGCATTGATTCAGGAAAACTGACTGTAAGTAAAGGAGCTGGGTATAAAGCTATCGCCAACAATATCACGGTTCAAGATTTTACTTTGGAGACAGATCTCAGCCTCGCGGACAGGAACGGCGATGCAGGGATATTGTTTCGGGTAGATAGCGCTGGACCTGGTGTTGACAATGTAAAGGGCTACTATGTTGGTTTGACAGCAAATGGAACCGGGTCTGTGTTTTTGGGACGTATGAACAACAGTTGGAACGAATTGAAACGGTCTGCGGTTACTATAAATCCTAATACAGCTTATCATTTGAAGGTGTCAGCAGTAGGCAGCAAAATACAAGTCTATTTAAATGATGCATTGGTGCTTGAACAAATCGACAGCACCTATTCAAAAGGAAGTATCGGAGTTAGAATGTACAATTCCCTGCCAACTTATGATAATTTTATGGCCAGCACTGCTGATGGTAGCACTTTGTTCGAGGATAAGTTCGATATTGCTCAAGAACAGGCAATCGCATCATGGAATATCGTAGAGGGCAGTTGGAAATTACAATCAGGTGTTTTAATGGGTGATAAGGGTGAAAGCAATAACATTGTTGCTGAGGATATACAGTTGGAGGATATGACTTTGGAAGTCAATGTAAAACTTCCAGCTGATACAGGAACAGGAGATGCGGGTCTTCTTTTTGGAGTAAAGAATGATTCTTCGGAAGAGGACAATGTACGCGGCTATTATGCCGGAATTAGCGGCGATGGCACAGTGACTCTTAATCAATTGAAAAATAGCAAGCGGCAGGTTCTGAAATCATTGAAAGTGTTGGATAGTATTGATCCGAATAAGTTTTACCATCTGAAAGTCGTTACCAGTGGACAAAATATTAAAGTTTACGTTAATGATACGCACACTCCAGTCATGGAATATTCGGATAACCAACGTAGCCACTATGGTAAAGGTAGAGTTGGTTTGCAAGTTCACCAATCCCAGCCATCCTTTGATGATTTTATTGCAAGCGCGTATGTCGTACCTGACAAAACATTCAAAGAACCGGTTGCCAACAAAAATCCACTCGCCGAAACTCCTTTTACGCCCTTACCTCTCGGTTCGGTGGAGGCTAAAGGCTGGCTTCTCAAGCAGCTCGAGCTTCAACGCGACGGAGCTACCGGATATGCGGAGGATCTTTACAGCGAGCTGGGAACAAATGCAGCTTGGCTTGGTGGGACTGCTTCGGATTCTGATTGGGAACGCCCAGTTTATTATTTAAAAGGTTTGATAGCACTTGCCTATACATTAAAGGATGAGGAACTCATCGCCACTTCCCAAAAATGGATCAATGCCATTTTGGCGAGTCAACGTAAAGATGGTTCTTTCGGGCCGGTTAATAATGACGATTGGTGGCCTCGTATGGTCGCGCTTTATGCGATGAAAGATTATTACGAAGCCTCGGGTGATGCACGCGTTCTCCCATTTATGAGCAATTATTTTCAGTATCAAGCCGATCATTTACCGTCCCAGCCTTTAAAGGATTGGGGGAAAATAAGGGTTGGAGACAATATTGATACGGTCTTATGGCTGTACAACCGCACAGAGGACCCGTTCTTGTTGAATCTGGCAGATACACTAGCTGGCCAGGGTTATCCAATTTCAGACATATTTACAAATAATACGTTTCAGGATTTTGGAGATGATTTTCAACCTACCCATGCAGTCAATGTGAATGAAGCCATTAAAATGCCAGCCATTTACTACCAGCGTTCAAAATCGATTAGCGATCGTGATGCATTTGAGAAGGGAGTAAATAATTTATCCAACCATACCCAGATCACCGGGATGCCCTCAGGTACAGAAATGCTTGCAGGACTTTCATCCACTCAGGGAGTCGAACTTTGCGCCATTACGGAGCGGATGCAAAGTAATGAGGAAGCGGCGATGATTCTTGGCGATCCGCATATTGGAGATGATTTGGAAAAAATTGCTTTCAATTCGCTTCCTGGTGCTATGGATAAGGAAATCAAGAACCACCAATATTATTCCTTACCTAATCAAGTGGAGAGCAACTATGCAGATCATGGCTTTAAGCAAAATTATTCCAATGGAATGATGCCTTCGCCTACTTCCGGTTTTCCGTGCTGCCGTTTTAATATGCATATGGGCTGGCCGTATTTTGTGAAAAATATGTGGGCAGCATCAGCAGACGGAGGATTGGGTGTCATTGCCTACGGACCGAGCCAGGTTTCCGGTAAACTTAAAAAGGCAGACGTTACTATAAAAGAAACGACTAATTATCCGTTTGAAGATCAGATCAATTTTGACATAACCACTTCAAAAAATGTGGAGTTCCCACTGAAACTGCGTATTCCGGGATGGTCGGTTAATCCAACCGTAATGGTAAACGGAGAGCCTGTGGAGGCTGTGAAAGCTGGAGAGTATGTAAGTATCAACAGAAATTGGAAGAGCGGCGACAAAGTTCTACTTCAAGTTCCGATGAAACTGAAAATAACCGCATGGATCAATAATTCGATTGGAATTGAACGCGGTCCGCTAGTGTATTCATTGCAGATGAAGGAAAATTGGGAGGTTAAAGCTAAGCCAATTGCTGGATCGCCAGGATTCAATGCGTCTGCTCTAGGTTTCAATGAGTACAGTGTGAAGGCGGACAATCCATGGAATTACGGCTTGCTAATTGACCGGGAGCATCCGGAGAAATCCATTGAAGTAATTACCGGACCAATGCCGGAGAATCCTTTCGAGCAGGCTAAAACTCCAATAAAGCTGGTAGCCAAAGCGAAAAAAATTCCAACATGGGGCAAAAGAACCAATAATGTTGAAGCAGCTGAACCGCCAGTAGGTCCTATTCTCTCTACGGAGCCGACGGAAAATATTACACTGGTTCCTTACGGAGCGCAGAACCTGCGTATCACTTATTTCCCTGAAGTGACAGAAAGCTTGGCAGCTACAGGAGCGGCTAAATATGAAGCGGAACAAGCTGAAATATTCCATGCGGCTGTGAGAAAGAACGAACCCAATGCATCCGGAGGAAGTTATGTCGGCGGACTCGATTATGCTGATAGTTTTGTGAAGTTCAATCAAGTCGTTGTTCCTAAAGCGGGAATATATAACGTAGATATTTGGTTTGCCAACGGCCTAAACCCATCAATCGGCAAAATAATCGTCAATGGCGAAGTACACTCCTTGAAATATCAATCTACACAGGGTTGGGGACGCTTCATGGCCACCAAAATAGAGGTTCCTTTGAATAAAGGTACCAATACGATTACGTTCATGAAAGATCAAGGATTTTATGAATTGGATAATATTGTGGTTATGCCTGTACAAACGGAAGGACCTTAATAGACAAATCAGTCTGAAAATTAATACGGAGCAAAGAACCCAGTTGATTTTACTGGGTTCTTTGCATTGCTATAAAATGTGAATGTCCATACCTAAGTCTTAATTCGATATCCTTGAAATAGTCGGCGGCTCATTTTTTTCGAGTTCTGTGCGCACGAATGCTGCATTTTCGTGAAAGTCAAAAAATTATAAATAAGTGCTGTTTTTTTGTAAATACTTTTGTCCTGCTTTTTTGTACTTTTAAGATAGTTTAAAAAGGAGGAGTGAAGGAATGGTTACGTTGAAAAAAGCATCAATTAGTTTGCTAGTCTTTGTAATGGCATTATTTTTACTTGTTGCTTGTTCCAGTAATACGAATGGAAAGACGGAAGGATCTAGTGGCGGGGACAAAGGCAAGAAGATTGTAGTAGGTTTTTCCCAGATAGGTGCTGAGAGCGGCTGGAGAACGGCAGAAACAAAGTCTATTAAAGAAACACTTGGAAACAGTCCTGATTTTGAATTAAAATTTTCAGATGCCCAGCAAAAACAAGAAAATCAAATTAAGGCGATTAGAAACTTTATTGCACAAAAAGTAGATGTAATTGCTTTAGCTCCTGTTGTTGAAACGGGATGGGAAAGTATCTTGAAAAAAGCAAAGGATGCAAATATTCCGGTCATTCTTCTCGATCGCGGCATTAAAGTGAAAGACGAATCCTTGTATACAAGCTTTATTGGGTCGGATTTTATTCTTGAAGGAGAAAATGCCGCTAAAGAATTAATTAAATTAATCGGTGCTGATAATAAAGCGAATATTGTTGAACTTCAAGGGACAGTAGGAGCAAGTGCGGCGAACGACCGGAAAACAGGCTTTGCCAATGTCTTAAAGGATAATCCAAATTTCAAAATTATTAAGTCACAATCAGGTGATTTTACAAGAACTAAAGGAAAAGAAGTAATGGAAGCGTTTTTAAAATCCGATGGGAAGAACATTGATGCTGTATATGCTCATAATGATGATATGGCACTCGGTGCCATTCAGGCAATTGAGGAGTATGGCTTAAAACCAGGGGAAGATATTAAGGTAGTTTCTATTGATGGTGTTAAAGATGCATTTGAAGCAGCTGCTCATGGGAAAACAAATATTATTGTTGAATGTAATCCTTTACTTGGGCCACAGCTAGCTCAAGCTGTAAAGGATTTGAAAGCTGGGAAAGAAATTCCTAGATGGATTAAAACTGAAGAATCAGTATTTGTTGGAAAAGAAACTGCTGAAGATGCATTACCTTCAAGAAAGTATTAATTAGAAAATTATCACTACCCAAGAAAATATACACTTTAGTATCGGAATTGCTTGTTAAGCAGTTCCGATTTTACTATATTAAAAAGTTATATCTTGAAAATTTGAATTAAAAGTCTTGTTTTTTTAGAATTTTTAAAATAATATAGTTTGATACTATACGGGAGAAAAATAAATATGAAGCTTTTTACTTATTTTAATAATAAAAGCATCCGCTTTAAACTCCTATTTTACTTTTTTGTTATTATCATTTTATGTGTTATGACTTTGACCCTGCTAGGCAGCAGTATCTATAAAAAATCTCTCCAAGAAGAAGCAACCTCCTATACAGTCCAAATGATGGAACAGGTTTGGAATCAAATTGAAACAGATCTTAACGTAAACGAAGATATTATCCGTTACTTATCAAAGGAAGAAACACTTCAGAAATTTATGAATCTGGAAAAACCATCGTCAGATATTCTAGAAAAAGTGAATCAAAAATTAAAAGTCTATAAGGATAGCCATAATGAAATGGCTGGCCTGCTCGTAGTTAATCGCAGTGGTCATTATGCGAGCAATGAGATTTTCCCAACTTCTAGGGACTCACTTACTAAAGAATATTGGTATCAACAGGCGGTTAACTCCCCAGAAAAGCTCCATTTAATTAGTAATCCTGTTGGAAGGAATATAAAAGAATCATCGAATTATCAGGTGAATAATCTGTTATCCGTTGTGAAGGCCATTAAGGACCCGCAATCAAATGAAGTAAGCGGCGTCATTTTAATAGATTTAAAACTCGATTTTATTAAAAAAGTGATCCAATCAATAAAAGTAGGGAAAAGTGGGTTCATTTTTATCTTAAATAAAGATGGGAATGTTGTGTATTCTCCGATTAACTCGATTGTCTACCGAATTAATCCTGAATGGTTTACAAAAAGTCATACCCATTCGCTTGAGAAGGTCATCAATCATAATAAGTATCAAATTATCTACAACACATACCCATCCATCCAATGGAAGGTTGTAGGTGTATTCTCACTAGATGAAACAACTGAAGTTGTCTCTAGAGTACAATTTTATACCTATATCATTGGGGTAATTACCTTATTGTTAGCGTCTATCGCTTCCTGGTTTTTTACAAGTTCGATCATTAACCCTGTTAATAAACTGAAAGGACTCATGAAAAACGTAGAAGAAGGAAATTTTGATTTGCCTTTTCACTCTAAATACAATGATGAGATTGGTCAGCTAGGGAGCAGCTACAACCGGATGATTCAAGAAATTAGAAGACTTATTCAACTCGTTTATACAGAACAGAAAAATAAACGGGAAGCTGAATTAAAAATACTACAGGCTCAAATTAAACCGCATTTTCTTTATAACACGCTAGATACCATTCAATGGATGGCATATGAATATAAAGCAAATCGAATTGTCGAAATGGTCAATGCACTTACGACATTATTTAGGATTGGTTTAAATAAAGGGAATGAATTTATTACGATAGATGAGGAAATAAAGCATGTTGAGAGTTATTTAATTATTCAAATGACTAGGTATGAATCAAAACTTGAATACGAAATTTCTGTGGATGAGCAAGTGAAACATTACAAAATTATCAAACTACTTCTACAACCATTAGTGGAAAATGCCATTTATCATGGGATTCGCAATAAAAGAGGGAAAGGGAAAATTTCTATTGATGTAAAAAAAGAAGCCAACAACATTCAAATGACTGTAACGGATACAGGAATCGGTCTGACTAAGGAAAAACTGAAAGAGGTAAATGAAGTTTTACATTCCAAGAATAGTATGGAAAATAAGCAGCATGGATATGGACTCTTTAATGTCAATGATCGTATTAAGCTTGTTTATGGATCGGATTATGGTTTAAAGATAGAAAGTGAATATACAGAATGGACAATGGTAAAAATTATTCTTCCCGTTCAAACATAACCTGATTATTCTAGTATTTTCTCAATAGGAGGGATATTCATTGTTAAAACTTTTAATTGCTGATGATGAAGTGATTATTAGAAGGGGATTAAAGGCTGCAGTTGACTGGGAGAAGTTCTCTATTCAGGTAGTTGGAGAAGCGGAAGATGGGGAACTTGCCCTAGAAATGGCCAAGGAGCTAAGGCCTGATATATTATTTTTAGATATTTGTATGCCTTTTCTAAACGGATTAGATTTAATTAGACAATTAGAAAATATATTACCTGATTCTCTTTTTATCTTAATTACGGGACATGACGAGTTTTCATATGCCCAGCAAGCAGTCCGTTTGGGAGTGTTTGACTATTTACTAAAACCGGTGAATGTAAAGGAATTGGAGAATGTAATTGAAAGAGCTGCTGAGGAATTAAAAAGTAAAAATCATCTGCAAAAAAGGGATAAGCAATTTGAGGGAAATCGAGAATTATTAAAAATAGATTTTCTTCAAAAGTTGGTAGGGGGGGGAATTTCAAAAGAAGATATTAAAGAAGAATGTCCTTTATTTAATGTTAAGCTTGATGGACTTATAGGAGTGTCTGTAATAAAACTGTTGAATATCGATTTACATATAGCGGAAGAATTTTGGAGTGAAAAATTGTTAGCGTTTTCACTGGGGAATATTATAAATGAACTTTTATCTGATATCCCAGCAGCTGAAATTTTTGAAGATAAGCATGGTCACATAGTTATTCTATTGCCTGTTGATAGAGCAGAGGAAATATCGACCATTAACCAAACTATAAAGGAAAAAGCAGAAGCATTTCTTGGTAAGACCATTGTTTATACAGAAAAAATAGCTCGCAATATAGGAGAAATATCTACCATTTATCAACAGTTGATTCATCAAATAAATTCTCATACAAATGTGTCACCGATTGTTGTTTTGGCAAAGAATTATATTGACCATCGATATTTTGATCCATTAATATCCTTAAACGAAGTCGCAAGCAGCGTTCAGGTTAGCCCATCCTATTTAAGTAAGCAATTCAAAAATGAATTAGGTGCATCCTTTATTCAATATTTAACAAAGGTTAGAATTGAAAAATCTCTTTTGCTAATGAATGACCCGTATTTAAAAGTTTACGAGATTTCGGAAAAAGTAGGCTATAGTACTCAGCACTACTTCTGTAATGCATTTAAAAAAGTAGTAGGGATTTCACCTAGTTCCTATAGGAGTGGAAGCAGGAAGTGAGACTTAGAAGGGTTTTAATTAAACTTACGATCCTCGGAACGGCGCTTGGGCTAATTATTTTTGGAGGCTTTGGTGAGTTTAAAAAAAGTAAAACAGCTAATTCGCCAGGCCAGGTTAAATATCTGATTGGTGTTTCTCATCCTAATTTAAACGAATCTTGGCAAATACAAATGAATAAGGAAATAAAAAAGGAAATCTCCCACCATGATGATACAAGAGTGATCTTCACAGATGCAGCACAAAATAATGAGCAGCAAATCCAAGATATTCATACGCTTATGAGTTATGGGATAGACCTTTTAATCGTTTCAGTTGACAATGCTGTGACACTAACCCCTGTAATTTCAGAAGTGTATAAAAAGATCCCGGTAATTGTTTTAGGAAGAGGGGTTAGAGGGTATGACTATACCCTCTATATTGGCTCAGATAATCAATTAAATGGAAAGATGGCGGCTAAAGCGGCAGTTAGATTATTAGGTAATAAACAAGGTCAAATTATCGAAATTGAAGGAAATAAAGAGTCACTTCAAGCAGAAGAACGTAGTAAAGGCTTTCATGAAACCCTAAAGATGGAATCCAGTCATTCCATAATCCAATCAATTAACGGGAATTGGTTAAAAGATAAGGCGGAAGACGAACTCAATGCTCTGCTCAAAACGGGATTGAAGCCTAATTTGATTTATGCCCATAACGACGCTATGGCATTAGGCGCATATATGGCTATTAAACAATTTAAGCTCGAAGGTGTAAGAATTATTGGCAGCGATGGGCTAAATGGAGAGAACGGTGGACTTCAACTAGTCAAAAAAGGCCTTATTGACACGACGTATATTTCCCCAACTGGCGGAACAAAAGCAGCACAGTATGCAATTGATATATTACATAAGGTTCCTGGCCTACCTAAGAAGATTATTTTACGAGACCATGAGGTTAATAGTAGCAATGTGGATTTCTTTTTAAATGATAGGGATAGCGAATCCGTTCCAATGATTAAGCCAAAACACAGTAGAATAAAGCTTGGTTTTGCACAGGTCGGTTCTGAGAGTGAATGGAGGCTGGCAAATACTGATTCCATTATTTCAGCAGCGAAGGAAGCAGGAGTTGAGCTAATCCTGAAGAATGCAGACAATAATCAACAGAAACAAATTGACATTATTCACGATTTTATTAAACAAGATGTAGACGTGATTGCCTTTTCACCTAAGACAGAAGAAGGGTGGGATGAGGTTCTAAAGGAAGCAAAAAATGCTGGCATACCTGTCATTCTCTCAGATAGAGAAATAAATGTCGAAGATCAAGCCCTGTGGACTTCATTTATCGGCTCTGATTTTGTGGAAGAAGGAAGAAGAGCAGGGAAATGGCTGATTTCTGATGCAGAGTCAGACAAGTGGCCTATTAATATTATTGAAATCGAGGGAACAGTAAATTCTGCCCCAGCCGTCGATCGTAAACTAGGATTTGATGAGATTATACATCATGAACCAAAATTTCAGCTGTTAAAATCTTATTCTGGAGATTTTACGCTTGATAAAGGTAAGCAATTGATGAAAGAGGCACTAAAAACCTATGGTAGAAAAATAAACGTTGTCTACGCACATAATGATGATATGGCATTAGGAGCAATACAAGCGATAGAGGATTATGGTTTGAAGCCTGGGATTGACATCAAAATTATTTCGATTGATGCGACGAAAAAAGCCTTTAATATGCTCAGCTTGGGCAAGATGAATTTTACGGTTGAATGTAATCCACTTCTGGGCCCACAGTTAATGAAAGCAATAAAAGACTTAGAAAATGGAATCGAAATTCCTCAAAAGATCATTACAGCTGAAGAAACTTTTGACCAAAAACAGTCTAAGAAGGTACTTTACCGAAGAGCCTATTAAACTTAGAAAGATTTCAATAAACTCTTGGGTGATGATCCAAGGGTTTATTTTTATGAAATAAAATCGAAATTTACAAAAAATACTTCTTTTTTTTAAATACTTATTCATTGGAATTTTTTATACTGATTCTAACTTCTAATCGAAAAGATTATTAAGAATTAGGTAGGTGTTAACATGAATGCAGAGTACTTGCTGAAGGCTGAGAATATTTCAAAAACATTTCCAGGCGTAAAGGCACTGTCTAATGTAGATTTTTGTTTACGAAAGGGTGAAATACATTCGTTAATGGGTGAAAATGGTGCCGGGAAATCTACCTTAATTAAAGTACTGACAGGGATATTTGAGAAGGATAACGGTCAGATTTTCCTCGGAAATCAGCAGATAAACCCCGGTTCAGCAGAGGAAGCACAAAAGTTGGGCATTAGTACGGTTTATCAAGAAGTCAATCTTTGCGAGAATCTATCGGTCGCAGAGAACATTTTTATAGGAAGAGAGCCCCTGAAAAATGGGAAAATCAATTGGAAAGAAATGTACCTGAAAGCTGAATTATTGCTGAAAGAAAAATTAAATATTGAAATTGATGTAAAACGAACTCTTTCCTCCTACTCCACTGCTATTCAACAAATGGTCGCTATAGCGAGAGCTGTTGATATTTCAAGTGGCGTCTTAATATTAGATGAACCAACATCTAGCTTAGATAACAATGAAGTTAAAAAGCTATTTGAAGTTATGCGAAACTTGAAAAGCGAAGGAATGGGTATTATCTTTGTTTCCCATTTTCTTGACCAAGTATTTGAAATAACTGATCGAATAACAGTACTAAGAAACGGTCAACTTATTGGAGAATATCAAACAAATCAGATAACAAGAACGGAATTGGTGTCGAAAATGATTGGCAAAGAATGGGGAGATTCATCACATTTCCACAAGAAACAAGCCAACAAAATGGACCAGAACAACTTTCTTACTACGAACCGTCTGGAGAAAAAAGGCTCCATAAATCCTATTAATCTATCTATCAAAAAGGGTGAAGTGTTAGGATTGGCCGGACTTCTGGGATCAGGGAGAACGGAATTAGCCAAATTACTTTTTGGGATTGACTCTGCGGATGAAGGTGTTCTAGTCATTGATAACGAGCAAATAAAATCGATGAATCCGAAACTTGCCATCGAAAAAGGTCTAGGTTTCTGTCCTGAAGATCGCAAGGTGGAAGGAATTGTAGGAGAATTAACGATTCGGGAAAATATCA
Organism: Neobacillus pocheonensis; assembly: GCF_050477905.1. Classification (NCBI taxonomy): domain Bacteria; kingdom Bacillati; phylum Bacillota; class Bacilli; order Caryophanales; family Bacillaceae; genus Neobacillus; species Neobacillus pocheonensis. The sequence continues at coordinate 48,292 of NZ_JBCNAD010000042.1, forward strand.
TGCTGGCATTGCAAACGAAAAAGGGGATTTTTAACTATATCCCTATGAAAGAACAAAAGGTAATTGCGCAAAAATACATTGAACTATTGAACATAAAAACGCCTAGCATGGAACAGAGAATTGAAAACCTAAGTGGTGGAAATCAACAAAAAGTTATTCTTGCTAGATGGCTTGCAACAAACCCGAATCTATTAATATTAGATGAGCCTACCAGAGGAATTGATGTAGGTTCCAAATCGGAGATTCGAAATTTAGTTCTAAATCTCGCTGCAGAAGGGATGAGTATCCTGTTTATTTCTGCAGAATTAGAAGAAATGGTTACGTGCTGCGATCGAGTACTTGTATTACGAGATCGTTATCAAATTGGTCAATTAGAGGGAGCGCAAATGAGTGTATCCAATATTATGGAATTGATTGCGGAAGGAGCTGGTGTCATTGAGGCAAGTATTTAGTAACTTTATTCAAACAAAAATCTTTTGGCCCATGGTTGCACTTGCTTTACTCTTGCTTATCAATTTCATCATAATACCAGGGTTTTTCCAAATAACGGTCAAGAATGGACATCTATTTGGCAGCTTAATCGATATTCTTAATCGCGTCATTCCCCTTCTCGTCATTGCGATTGGTATGACACTTGTTATCGCAAATGAAGGAATCGATATATCTGTCGGATCGGTTCTTGCTATCACTGCTGCGGCAGCTGCATCCTTGCTTAATACTACTACAGTTCCGGTCGCTATCATGTTTGCAATTGTTATTGGACTTATTTGTGGATTATGGAATGGTATCCTGATAGCATATCTTGAAATCCAGCCAATGATAGCTACATTGATCTTGATGACGGTTGGAAGAGGGATAGCCCAATTAATCACAGGCGGACAAATACTAACGATTAATAATGAGGCCTATGGATATGTAGGGAAAGGATTTTTTTTGGGATTGCCTTTTGCCATTTATATTGGTCTAGCTGTTTTTGGAATCATTTTATTCTTAAAAAAGAAAACTGCCCTTGGTTTATTTTTGGAATCAATAGGTTCAAATATGAATTCTAGTAAATTTGCGGGAGTTCAGCCTAAGAAAATTATTCTTATTGTCTATATGATATCAGGCATTTGCGCTGCGATTGCCGGTATTCTTGTAAGCTCTAATGTTAGCAGTGCTGATGCTAATAATGCAGGGCTTTGGATTGAGTTAGATGCAATATTGGCTGTTGTAATTGGCGGAACCTCCATGCGCGGCGGTAGATTCTACCTTGGGGGAACAGTAATTGGAGCATTATTTATTCAGACACTGTCAACAACCATTTATTCTTTGGGAATCAGGCCTGAGATTATTATGGTCGTAAAAGCTATTGTGGTGATATCCGTTTGCCTTATGCAGTCAGAGGAATTTAGGAAACTAGTAAAACAACCTAAGTGGAAGAAGAAGGTGAGTGAAGCATGAAACAGTCTGGTATTCGAATCAATGAAAACAATATCATTATTGTTGCGACCCTTCTTTTAATTGTATTGTTGTATGGATTCGGATCATTTTCCTTTACAGGTTTTTTCAGTTTGCAGGTGTTTCTGAATTTGTTTATTGATAATGCGTATTTAATTATTGTAGCGACAGGCATGGCCTTTGTCATAATTACGGGAGGTATTGATCTTTCAGTTGCCTCTTTTGTGGCCTTCGTGAGTATGGTGACAGCTTCTTTATTACAGCATGGTGTGGATGCTTATTTGGTGATTCTCATAACATTAGTGATTGGAATTCTATTCGGTGCCAGTCAAGGGTATCTTATCTACAGGTTCCAATTACACCCATGGATTGTCACGCTGGCAGGAATGTTCTTTGCCAGAGGACTATGCTATTTGATTAATACTGAAAGCATTGAGATCACAGATAACACATTTATTGCTTTATCAGATTATAAAGTTTTTGTAATGGGAGAGAACTATCTCTCTTTAGGGGCGGTTATTTCAATTATCTTTGTGGCAATCGCCATGTTCATATCTAAATATACAAGATTTGGCCGGAATGTTTATGCAATAGGAGGAAATGTCAATTCTGCCAAGCTTATGGGGCTACCTGTAACAAAAACAACGATTTTGGTTTATACACTATCGGGTTTTAGCTCTGCTCTTGGAGGTTTCGTCTTTACAATTTATATGCAGTCTGGTTATGCGCTTCACGTAATGGGTATGGAGATGGATGCCATTGCAGCTTGTGTCATTGGAGGAATCCTCTTAACTGGGGGAGTAGGCTACCTAGTTGGCCCCGCATTAGGTGTACTCAGCATGGGGATTATTCAAACTATTATTATGTTTCAGGGCACCTTAAGTTCCTGGTGGACGAAGATTGCGGTTGGATTTTTGCTCTTTCTCTTTATATTACTTCAGCGTCTCATTGTTATTAAACGCGGAAAAAAGAAGATCCTCTCAATATCAGAACCAACCATTAAGCCAGAAAAGGCAGGGCAGCACGCCACAATATCATAAAAGAAAAAAAGGATGGATTCCCATCCTTTTTTTCACAAAAAATTAATAGTTCAAAAGAAATGGGTATGATTAATTATTGGAAAATTGCAAAAATAAACGTCAAATTGTAAATCTATTTTATAAAATTCTTGGTAAAGTGGAAATTGAAAATGATTACATAGGAGGAGATAAACACATAGAATCTTTCATTCTGAAAATGACAAAATGAAAGCGATTCAATCTCAAGCAAAAATAATTAAAAGGAGGCTAGAAAAAGTATGAAAAAGAAGCTGTTTGTTGGTCTTACAACGTTAACAGTTGTCCTTTCACAAGCGATGGGACTAAATCCATTAACACATTCTGCTGTCCATGCAGAAGATAATTCAAAGGCTCATGGTCTTAAAGGTGAGTATTTTACCTCATCAGGTGAAGCAAAGTTTGACTTCAATGAACTGAAAACAACGATAGTAGATTACGATATTAACTTTCCAGATCTAAATCCAACTTTTGATATGTTCACAGGACAAAACGATAATGTTGCAGCTAGGTGGACTGGAAAGATTGTTCCAGAGCACACAGAAGATTACACTTTTTCCATGATAGGTGATAATGGGTTCAGAGTTTGGATTGATGGGAAATTAGCCATTGATTTTTGGCAGGATAAATGGGACCTCGAACAAAAAAGTGCACCTATTTCGTTAGAGGCTGGGAAGGAATACGATATTAAAATTGAATACTTCGAGCATTTTGGCGGGGCTAACTTAAAACTGTACTGGTCAAGTGCTAGTGTAGAAAAACAAATTGTGCCAAAGAGTGCCTTTTACCTCCCAGATGACTATAATTTAAGCAGTGATATCAAAACGGCAAAGGTTTTAGAGGATGGGAAACATGTTGAGTTAACGTTTAATCATGACTTAGCTGCTTTGCCAGTTGATCTTAATGATCATTTTAAAGTCAATGTTTTTGGCCGTGACTGGGCACTTAACCACCTTTCTTTAAAGAAGGGAGATCCATCCACTTTGGTCATTGAGACAGTCGAGCCAATATACGAAAGAACCGGCAATCGGGTTTTAATTAAGTATGATGGTAAAGGAAATATCTTTACAAAAGATGGAACTGAAATCGCTTCATTTCTCAATAGGGCAGAGAATTTTTCTCAATTCAATATTGAATCACCCTGGGCAGACAAAGTGGACGAAAAGAATGTTTTATCAGAATATCCAAGACCACAACTGGTCAGAGACCAATGGATGAACTTGAATGGGAAATGGGAATTTCAACGTGCGTTATATGGCGAGGCAGTTCCTACAGGTAAAAAACTAAACGAATCCATTCTTGTTCCATTTGCGGTTGAATCAGCTTTATCTGGGATTGAAAGACCAGAATCTCATATGTGGTATAAAAGAAGTTTTTCCATTCCATCCAATTGGTCGGGGGAAAGAGTCAAATTAAATTTTGATGCAGTCGATTATAAAACGGTTGTTTATGTAAATGGAAAAAAAGTTGGAGACCATCTTGGCGGTTATGATGCTTTCAGCTTTGATATTACTGATAATTTAGTTAAAGGTAATAATGAATTGATCGTTGAGGTATATGATGAAACAAAAGGTGGTCAGTCAAGAGGAAAACAAACGACAAATCCAGAAGGTATCTGGTACACATCTACATCTGGGATCTGGCAATCTGTATGGTTAGAGCCTGTTTCTGAAGCAAATATTGAGTCGATCAAAACGGAAGCTGATATTCATGAAAATAAAGTGAATTTGTCCGTTAAGGGAACCAACTTGGAAAATAAAACAATTGAAGCTATCGTCTATAAAAAAGGAAAGAAAGTAAGCCAAGTAACTGGTTCATCAGGGGAAGTACTATCTGTTCCTGTACCTGAACCACGTTTATGGACAACAACTGATCCATTTTTGTATGACTTACAAGTGAATGTAATCGATCAAAATAAAGTTGTAGATTCCGTCAAGAGTTATTTCGGTATGCGTGAAATTTCAGTTGGAAAGGTGAACGGTCAGCTTCGCCCATTGTTAAATGGAGAGTTCATTTTCCAAATGGGTCCCTTGGATCAAGGCTACTGGCCGGAGGGCGGTTTAACTGCCCCAACGGATGACGCATTGAAATTTGATATTGAAAAGACAAAGGATCTTGGATTCAATATGATTCGAAAACATATCAAAGTGGAGCCAGACCGCTGGTATTATTGGGCTGATAAAATGGGAATGATTGTGTGGCAGGATAAGCCAAGTATGGATGGTGCAGGAACTGGCGGCAGAGCGACTGTAGAGGATCGTAAACAGTATGAACATGAATTCCAGGAAATGATCCAAGAAAAGTATAATCATCCATCCATCTTCTTATGGACCGTATTCAACGAAGGATGGGGTCAATATGATACAGCACGAGTTACAAACTGGGTAAAGAGTCTAGATCCAACTCGGTTAGTCTCAAATGCAAGTGGCTGGACAGATTCAGGTGCAGGGGATGTTTTAGACTGGCATACGTATACAGCTCCAAGATCTCCGCAAGTTGAGGACAAGCGGATTGCTGTAATTGGAGAATATGGCGGTCTTGGATTAGCAACACAAGGACATGAGTGGGGCACAACCGGCTGGAATTATGTCATGATGAAAGATAAAGAAGAAGTCACGAATACGTATGTCGACTATATTAATTCATTAAAAGGCTATATGTATCAGAACGGTCTTAGTGCGGCAGTTTACACTCAAACTACGGATGTAGAAGGCGAGTTAAATGGCCTCTTAACCTATGACAGGAAAATTACTAAGGTGGATGAGACGCGAGTACGCGAAGCTAATCAATCTTTAATTGCACTTTCGTCTCCGCGAAATGTATTAAATGTAAAAATTCAGGAAGCGAAGGATGTTCAAAAAGCGTCACAAATGGGGGATCAACCTGGACAATATTCCAAGGATGTCATGGAATTCTTAAGGAACTCTATTAATGAAGCAAATAGGGTTTACCATGACAAAAATACAACTTCGGAACAACTATTTGCTGCGGTGAGTACTTTAAAGCAACAGATAATCGACTTTAAGGATAAAATGAATTCACCAATTGAAAAAGAGGCGAAAGTAGATCAATTTGATTTAGCAACATTGTCAAATAGCTGGTCTGTTTTCCGCGAGGATGCTGCAAAATGGAGCTTAACAGAGAACCCAGGACACCTTACAATTACAACCCAAGCGGGTGACAGTTATCAGGAAATCAATTCTATAAAGAATGTATTCCTGCAGGATGCTCCATCGGGAGATTTTGAAATTACGACAAAACTGAACGCTGCAGTTCGAAATAACCATGAACAAGCTGGATTGTATATTTGGAAGGATGAAGACAATTATATCCGCTTTGGTCACGTTTGGGATAACGGTTTGAAGCTTGAAACAGCTAAGGAAGAGGCTGGGAAGTACAGTAAGCCGCAAAATATGGCGGGGCATCCCGGTGATGACACGGTGTATTTAAAAGTAAAAAAGACTGGAAATGTCTATTCAACATTTTTCTGGTCAAATGGAAAATGGGAAAAAGCTGCTGATCCTGTTACATCTAATATTAATGCGAGTAAAGTAGGTTTGTACGCTACAAGTACTGGAAGCGGTAAAATTGTGAAAGCAACATTTGATTATTTCACTTGGCAAAACCTTCAACAGTAATTTCGGAATTCAGGGGTTAAGGAGGGAAAAGTAAAGGAAAAATACTTCTTCAAACTGCTGACAAATCTATGATAATCGGTTTTGTCGGCAGTCTTTTTTGTTTAATGAACATTAGAGAATTAGAGAATTAGAGAATTGGAGGAACAACTATGAAAAGAGTAATAGGAATAATACTCACGGCAATCATCCTCTTTGCAGGCGCGATTAACTTACCCAAGAATGTTCGTGCTGCAGATCCAACAATGGATGGTCACGGATTGCTTGGTGAATTCTATAAATCAGAAAAAAATCCTGAAAATCCAGTAGATATTAATGTATTTAAATTTGATAACTTTCGTGGAGAAAGAGCTATTGGAAATTTAAATGGTGATTCTTTTGTAAGTATTTTTAATCAATTTTCAGGAACACCTGATTATAATACTGCACGTTTTACAGGTACTATCGTACCGAAATATTCAGAAGATTATACATTTCATATGGTAGGTGATGATGGTTTTAGACTATGGATTAATGGGGAGCTGATCATTGACTTTTGGCAGCAAAAATGGGAAGTCCCACAAGTTAGTATCCCAGTTTCTTTGACTGCAGGAAAACATTATGATATTAAAGTGGAATATTTACAGGGCTGGGGCGGCAGTTGGCTTCGTATGGAGTGGGAAAGTGCAAGCCAGAAAAGAGAAGTCGTTCCAGAATCTGCACTTTACTTACCGTTCAATTATATGATTAAAACGAAAAAAAGTGATTTGGCTGCAGAGATTCAAAAGGTTGATTATTTAACAGAAAACTTTGCTGACAAAGTAACAAAAAATGCATTAAAGCACTTAAATTCAAAAAAGATAGCTGCGGAAAAATTGCTAGAAACGATAGATGACAAAGAGATAAGTGATAGTGATAAGCTAGATTTAATAGTAAAGACGACTGAGAAAGTATCGATTGGACGTTCCGATTTTATGAAAGAGATGGGAGTTACAAGTTCCTCTGTCTATGACAAGTTTAACAACCCCTTATATCAAGGGCAGGATCCATTTGTAACTTATAAAGACGGATTTTATTATTTTGTATCTTCCAGTAACTTGGACTCCAACAATAAGGTTTATGTATCCAAATCCCGCACACTAACAGACCAGGGTGAAAAGGTAATGGTTTTTGATTCAAAAGGAACACAAACTCGTATTTTTGCTCCTGAAATCTTCTTCTTTAATGGCAAATGGTATATTTATTATTGTGCGGACTTAAAAGAGTATGGATACAGACATATGGCAACGGTTTTGGAATCCGTTACCGATGATCCACAAGGGGAATATGTTGATAAAGGTGCCCTCTACACTGGGGAAAATGGAGTATATAAACAAGCTAACGACTTTACGGTATTTGATTATAATGGAAAAATTTATGCTGTTTGGGGTACATTGGGAGCTGGTGAACCAGTTGGTCCGGCAATTGCACCAATGGATAACCCTTATACGATTACAGCAGATCGTTCTTTATTACCAGGTGGCGGAGGGGAAGGTCCGCGAGTATTACAAAGAGATGGAAAAGTATTTATCACGCTGTCAGAAGGTGACTATCAATCTAATGATTATCGTTTATCTTATTTTATGAATACAGATGGAGATATTTTAAACCCGAATTCTTGGACCCGTAAAAATGATGTTTTTGTTGCTACTAGTGATGTATCCGGTCCAGCCAGAGCAGGTTTTGTAAAATCGGCAGATGGTAAGGAAGATTGGATGATTTATCATTCACGTGTATACAAAGATACTGGTCGGAACTGGTGGCGTCAGGTAAATATTAAGAAATTCGGTTGGAATGAAGATGGAACACCTAATTTTGGAAAACCTGTTTCTCCGTATGTATGGCAAGAGTTGCCTTCGGGTGACTTGGGGCAAGGTGATATGTATCAAGCGGAAGATGCCATACTCTATGGTGATATTACAAAAGACAATAGCCATGCCAATTATCAAGGCTCAGGTTATATAAACTTGCCAAATAGATCAGGTGCTGAAGCAAGTTTTGTTGTAAATGCAGAAAAACACGGTGATTATATCGTAGGCGTGAGATATGCCTATGGTGTCCAAGTGAATGGGGAATCGACAAATAACCCTTCGACACAATTGCCTGCAAGAGCAAAAATCAATGTATTTGTAAATGGTTTATATGTAAAAACAATCACCCCGGATAAAACAGCCATCAGCTGGGATGAATGGTTTACGGCTTCTGATCGTTTAAGATTAAAAGCGGGTAAAAATGTTATCAGTTATCGTATTGATAATGGAAGTATCGGTAATGTGAATTTTGACCATTTAACAATGTATAAGGCAGATGTACCAAATCCAATTGCTCCTACAGTAACTGCAACCGATATTACGATGGATCCAAAAGCAAGTATATATTTAGGAAGAACGTTGCAATTGAATGCAAAAGTAGAGCCAGCTAACTATACTAATCCAATAATATGGAATTCCGATAATACAGATGTAGCAGTTGTAAATTCCAAGGGTTTGGTAACGGGAAAAACAGAAGGAACGGCCACTATCACAGCTAGCATCGATGGACATAAAGTTTCATGTATGGTGTCTGTTAAAAGAAACCCAGCGACTGGTATTTCATTGGATCATGAACGTGCATTTCTTACAGTCCCCAATGATGTGAAATTACAATTACATGCATCTGTAACTCCTATAGATACAACAGATGAAGTAACATGGACTTCCAGTAATAAAAATATAGCTGAAGTAGATGAGAACGGACTCGTGACAGCAAAATATGATGGAGAAGCAACGATTACCGCTTCTATTGGTTCTTATAAAGCAGTATGTGTTGTGACAGTTGATGTCGATATATCGACAGAAAGCAATGGTTTTACAGCTCACTTTGATAACGGCTTAGACGGATTTGAACGTGCTACTTCAGGACAGACCTGGGACAGTATAAAATGGACAAAGGATTTTGATGCTACGGGAAATGGCGGAGGTTCTGTTGTTTTAGACGGTTCTGATGGCGGCTCACCAAATGCCGCACCAAATTCTTGGATTTTTCGCAGTTTAAAACTTCCGAAAGACCAATTATATAATTTAAGCTTGAAATATCGTGATGCACAAGGCGGTGGAGATGCACTGTTACGTGTCCGTGTAGTAAGCAGATATGGAGAAAAAATCATACAACCCTGGACCTTAGCAAATGATGATAAATGGCATGAATTGAACTTTGACTTGTCAGAATTTGCGGGTGAATATATTACTTTGTACTTTGAACAAAATGACAGTAAAGAAGGTGGGGGGGAATTTATCTATTTTGATGATATTATTTTAGACAAAAATAAGTAATTTGAAAAATATTAAGTGGAAGTGGTAGCTTCCATGGAGGCTAGAATAGTTCTAGTCTTCATGGGGTTAAACAATGGCTAAGAGTAATTCTCAATTTCATAAACAATCATAAATAAGATTTTAAGTTTGGGAGTGAAAAAAATGCATAAACTCAGTACAGAACAATTGCAAGAAATAATTGAAAATGCCATTGACTTAAATTTAGACAAGGACTTCATTTTATTATTATTTAATGAGCTACACAAACGATATCATGATGAATCTTTTATTAATAATAATACAAAAATATTAGAAATGAATAATAATTTTTAAGCGGTTTTATTCTATATAAAGTAGAGTGAAACCTTTTTACTTTATAGACTTGAAGCTATATATAAACTTTGCTAGTTTAATCGAATCCCTACGGTCAGTTTTGATGCGCTCACATGGCTTTTTAGGTATTAAAGATGGTGCGATCACTTCACACTCGATTCCTAGGCTAAGAAAAAGCCGATATAGACCATAGCCAGTTGGTCCAGCTTCATAACAAACCCGAAGATTTTCTTTTTCCCCCAGCTTTTTTACTAGCTTTCTAATAGTTTCCACTGTGTTAGGAATCATGCCCCAATACCTTGGCTCATCTCGACCTTCATCTGCAATGGCAACGGCAATTTTTTCTTTTGATACGTCTAAACCTACATATTTTATGGTATCCTTCATAATAACTAGCTCCTTTCGTAATGTAGCTCTGATTTGGTTTGTTTTTTCCAGTAAACAGTGTAACCAAATTAACCTACGGTGTTACGAGTAAGGAGCTAGTTTCGTTCATGATAACTAACGGATGCAGGTGTGCGGCCGAGCATAGGTCGTATCATATAGCGGGTGGGATTCCCGCCGAGTAAGAACTAGCCATTCGCTCGTAGCGAGTCTTGGGGGCTAATGGTAACATTAGTCTTTAAGCGTAGACAGTGAGGTGCCGGGCCGAAAGCCAAATGGTTGAAGGGATTGAGCACCATAAACGTTAGTAAACCGAGAGGGCTGATGTCTTACCTGCGTGCAGAAAGCTACATTATATTCTTCGTTATAGGCAAGAAGGATATAACCTCTCTGGAGTCAGAGACCTTGGCACGTTACACATTGATATGATAGGGCAACTCGGGAGACCCTACCGGTCTTTTCTTTTTTTAATTAGGAGGAGCCGTGTGCATTAATAGTGCAAGCACGGTTCTGTGAGGGAGGTGGAGATCAATTTACCGCAAGGTAAAGAGGCTCCCTTCTACTCGACTAATTTAATAAAACTCAGTGTGTTAATTTGGGACTATGTGCTGATTTTGTAACAATTGTTTTTTTTTATTTAAATCCACTATGATATTATTTGAACATGGTCTATCAAAGGAGGATTTTTTTGATTAACGATTTACTTATAGAAGCAAAGGAATATATTCGTTCTTGTTATAAAGAATTAAATAAATCTGAACAGGAACTAGATAATAGGTTAAATGAAATTAGTAAACAGATATTAAACCAAGGTTATTATGAACACACAGCAGTGGAGCTGGAATATGGAGCAAAAGTAGCTTGGCGTAATAGTAATCATTGCATAGGCAGAATATTTTGGGATCACTTAAACGTTATCGATAAGAGGAATTTAAATTCAGAAGAGGAAATTATTGAAGCTTTATTTGAGCATATCGAATATGCAACAAATAGGGGACGGATCCGCCCTACAATCACAATTTTTTCACAAAAAACTTCTAGTAAAAAGATAAATATTTGGAATCACCAATTAGTCCGCTATGCAGGTTATAAAACTGAACAAGGTGTTTTAGGGGATCCGCACTCTTTATCCTTTACTGAGACTTGTATAAATCTTGGATGGGAGCCGAAGTTTGGAAAATTTGATGTTTTACCCTTAGTTATTCAAATTAATGAGAATCCTCCAAAATTAGTCGAGATTCCAGAAAGACTTCTTCTCGAAGTTCCAATTCGCCATCCTCATTACAGTTGGTTTAAAGATTTAAACTTAAAATGGTATGCAGTACCGATGATTTCGGATATGATTCTAGAAATTGGTGGCATTACTTATACTGCGGCTCCATTTAATGGCTGGTATATGGGCACGGAGATAGGAGCGCGAAACTTAGCAGATGAATCGCGGTATAATATGCTTTCTCAAATAGGAAATTTAATGGGGCTGGATATTAAAAGTAATATATCTTTATGGAAGGATAGGGCACTTTTAGAATTGAATTCAGCAGTATTACACTCTTATAAGGAAGATGGGGTTAGTATAGTAGACCATCATACGGCTGCTCAACAATTTCAAAAGTTTGAAGAAAAAGAATCGGAGAGTGAAAGGTCAGTAACAGGTGATTGGACTTGGCTCATTCCACCTTTATCACCAGCTACAACACATATTTTTCATAAACCATATAATAATGAAATTAAAAAGCCCAACTATTTTTATCAAACTGAACCATACTAAGTTTTTAAAGAAGCCAACAAAAATGTCGACTTCTTTAATTTAGTTTTCGATTTTTTTATATACTGCTTTTCAACTAACAGGGTTCTATGCTTAAATAAGGCATCTCCTTTTCCTTGTTCAACTATCTGACAGATTGTGAAGAACTGTACTTAAACAAACGGGTGCTTTCGTTGAAGAAGGGTTGCTACGTCACCCTTTTTATTTATTAAGTCATAGGTCAGGTTAATTGAACAAGTTGAAAAGTGATAATCCAATTCTGGGAGGCGATTTTGATGGGGTTGGCAAGCATAGAACTAAAAACAGAGAGTATTTATTTACGAGAATTTCAGGTAAGTGATTGGCAGGAAGTACATAAATATGCATCACAAGAAAGAGTATGTCGGTACCAGCCTTGGGGACCGAATTCGTTGAAAGAATCTCAATCATTTGTTAAACAAGTTTTAGTTGATTCAGCAAAGGAACCAAGAACAAGATATGCATTAGCTATTATTAATAATAAAGAAGATAGATTAATTGGAGCTGGAGAATTAAACATTAGGGATACTCATAATAAAAAAGGGGAGATAGGTTATATAGTTAATCCAGACTATTGGGGAAAGGGGATTGCAACAGATGTTGCAACACTTTTAATCGGTTTTGGATTTCACCAATTAAAACTTCATCGTATTTATGCAACCTGTGATCCAAGAAATATAGGTTCAATTAGAGTTTTGGAAAAAGCAAGGATGAAAAAAGAAGGAAGAATTCGTGAAGATTTGTTGATGAAAGATGGATGGCGTGATTCTTTATTATTTAGTGTTTTAGAGAATGAATGGGTTTAATTACTACTTTAAGTAACAGGTGCTTGAATTGAACAACGGGGATTGCTGCGGCGGTCCTTTTTCTTGTTGTACTAACGGGCAGCATTCCTGTAATGAAGAAATATGAGGTTTGAACATAAAAAAGCCCCTTGGTATGATATGAGTGTCCAAAGCTTGGCGGCAAAAAGGACAACATTCATAATACCAGGAGGCTATCTAAATGAATTATAACCAAAATGAAAAGATTGCTCAAATTACTTCTCAAACATTAATTATAGGTGTTGATATTGCTAAATACAAGCATGTGGCAAGAGCCCAAGACTTTAGAGGTTTAGAATTTTCAGCACCCTTATACTTTGAAAATATAAAATCTAGCTTTAACTGCTTCATAGATTGGATTAAAAAGTTAATGGACCAAAACAAAATGGAAAAAGTGATCGTAGGAATGGAGCCAACAGGTCATTATTGGCTTAATTTAGCTCATTTCCTAAAAGAACAAAATATCAAATTTGTAGTCGTAAATCCTATGCATGTAAAGAAAAGCAAAGAGTTAGATGATAACTCTCCAACTAAAAATGATGTAAAGGATGCAAGAGTCATTGCACAGTTGGTCAAAGACGGGAGATATGCTGAACCGAACATTCCGCAAGGAATTTATGCAGAACTCCGCGTGGCTCGGAAAATACGTGATCTCTTAGCAGTTGATCTTCAAGCAGTTCAGGGACAGATCCATAATTGGATTGACCGCTACTTTCCAGAATTCCTTACGGTATTTAAAGATTGGGAAGGTAAGTCGGCGATCCAATTATTAAAACTAAATTTATTGCCACATGAGTTAGTCAACCTTTCGGAACAAGAAATATTACTACATCTTCGGAAAGCTGTTAAACGTGCAGTAGGACTCAGTAAAATAAACGAACTAAAGCAGGTGGCAATGGTTTCAATTGGCATTCGTGAAGGTTCTGATATGGCTAAATTAGAGCTTCGTACGTTAATAGATAAATATGAACTTATTATTGAAAAGTTCGAAGAACTGGAATCAAACATAAACCAACTTCTTGAACATATTCCAGGCGTTCAACAAATGTTAGCAATAAAGGGAATAGGAAAAGACACAGTTGCCGGATTCTTTTCAGAGGTAGGAGATCTAAGTCACTACTCCCACCCACGGCAGATTATCAAATTAGCTGGGCTTAGTCTTAAGGAAAATACATCAGGAAAGCACAAAGGACAAACCAAAATTACCAAGAGAGGAAGGAAGACTTTAAGAGCACTCCTCTTTCGGGTGGCAATGCCTTTGGTCGCTAAAAATAAAGCTTTTAAAGCATTACATGAGTATTTTACAAAACGCCCAAATAATCCATTAAAAAAGATGCAATCGCTGATTGCAATATGTAACAAGCTTATACGAATTCTGTTTACCATCGGTAAAAAGCAGTGTGAATTTAGTGAAGAACGTATGTTAAGGGACATTCCCCATATGGCGGAATTACAGATAGCAGCTTAAATTTCTTTTAGTGAAATTCATTAGGTAGTAGTTTTATTGTTTTAGACATTTGAAGCACGGATTAGTCAGTAAATCAACTAAAATACGGGTAAGGACCCTGTCGGGCAGCATGACTGACATCCACCTCATGGAAAGGTTGGACGAAGGAATTTTGGAGCAAAGACTCTGTGAGATATGGGAGGGTTGACCCCCATGAGAAATGTGGAGATCTACCAGTGCGACCATACTTTAGCTAGTTATCCAACTTTTGGATAAGGTTGGTTTGGTTAACTATAAGTTTCTTTTTCACTTTGCCCCCAAAATTATCCTTTAGAACACTATAATTCCAATCCTCAAATGGATTTTAAAACATACTACTACGAAATTTGAAGAAAACAAGAGAAATCGTGAGATTTTCCTTTCTATATAGAGGGAG
>NZ_JBCNAD010000043.1:0-19095 GCF_050477905.1 Neobacillus pocheonensis
AACTTTATGGGGTCAGATCACGAAGGGCGTTTCTCTCAATGCAGTGTTCTCCTATAACCTGTCCTCTCTCGCTTTTAAGAAGGCTACATTTCCTTTTTCTATTTCATTTAAAGAGCCATCGTAGGAAGGGTCTTGATGATACCATGATTTACTTGAAAAAAATTCTTGCAAATCCTGCGATTTAAAGACATATCCATGACGTGCGTAAATCTCATTTCTGGCTAAACGCAGCTGCTGTTTTGTAAGATTCGCAATATCTTCTTCACCCAACACCTGTTTATCACTTGCAGACAAAATATAATCGGGAGAGGAAAGATTTTCACCTTTTTCTTCTGTTGACTGCTGATTATGACTAATTTGATCTTTATTTTCTACGGTAATATCTTTTGATTGATCCATCGTTTTTGAGGCGGCTAAATTTGATTTAGGTTCAGGTTTATGGAAACCTGTAACCATTACGGAAGTAACACTTACGATCAGCAGCAAGCCAGTAATCGATCCTATTCCAACTAATAGCCTCTTTTTTTTCAAACGATTTTTCTTTATTTCCATGCGGGATTTTAGCATTGAGGATATGTTCTCATTATATGTTGCAACTCTCGTACCGCAGTTTATACAGAATTTATTAGATTCATATAATTTTCTACCACAATTTGTGCACAAATCCATTTAGACAATCCCCTTTATTCTAAACTTGCAATCATACATAATTATAGAACAAAAAGAGGCTATTATTATTTCAAACATATTATTCTGAAGTGACAGCAGCATTTCAAATCCCATCATTACGAAAACCCAATTTTTTGTCTTTTCCATCATTTTCGTTTTTGACCTACTAATTATTTCAAAGAGAATATTACTCCTGCCGAATTAAAGTAATGCACACCAAAATGGGATATGATATTCTTGTAATTATTACATTCTCAGATGAATTTAGAGGAATAAAATGACAAAAGCCAATTGGAACGTTAACCCTGCCAATAGTAATGTTAATTTTTCAGTAAACAAAATGATAGTTTCTACGGTTTACGGAGCATTTCGAAATTTTAATGCTTCAATTGAGGCAGATCTAGTTGATTTAACTACAGCAAATATTCATTTCAATATAGATGTTTCTAGTATTAAAACTCATAATACTATTCTAGATGCTATCCTTAGAACGAATTTATTTGATTATGAGCAATTTCCAACAATCACATTTAAATCAAAAAATATTGTGAAAAGGGATACAGATCAGTATGATATTTGCGGTTTATTAACTGTTCGAGGACTTTCACGTTTTGAAACATTCAATATTTCTATTAATAGACCTGGAAAGCATTCTTATGAAAATGAAAAAATTATATTTAGTAGTAAAGGCCAAATATATAGAAACGATTATGGTCTATCTTTAACTTCAACTATAAATCCATTTGGTTTTATCATCGGAGATAAAATTTCCATTTCAATCCAAATTGAAGCATTGAAAGAATAAAGAATACAAAATCTTCTTCATTCGTTATTACTTGTTCTTATTCCATTATTCTGCCCCTTTAGTTTCTTTGGGGCATAAAAGGATCCACCCACATTTGACTTCAGCTGACTGTGAATCGGACCTCATATGCCCTTCCCAGGACGTTCTCCGCCGCCCTCCAAATGAGCATGGAATATCGTTCCTCCAGCCAATCCCTCTGGTAGGAATCCCCACTTGAAATGATTAAGACGTCTCCATCAATTTCTCCTTTAGTCTGTTTAAACCATGATTCGAAGGAAGTGGCTGAAATCTTAGTGGATATGAAATGCAGGATTTGTTCCCAGGGCGATGTGTTTTGAAGGACGGTCGCTTCCTGCGGGTTGTCATTTTCGGTTTCTTTCATTTTCATTTCGGATGGACCATCCGAGACATAGGTTTGCTGGAGCAGGGTGAATTCGTCCTTTGTAAGGACGGAATAGCTGAACAGGACAATCGCATCTTGAAAACGGCCATTCTCTAAGGCTTTTCTAATCCTTTCTTCGTCAATTCTTTTATACGTTCCTTTGCTGAATTTTTCGTTCATCATAGTTAAACCCTTTCTCCAGTTTATTAGCAGAAAACCATACTGTAAAAAGGCACTTTTTCCGTTTCTGGAATAGTCATTGGCTTTTTACATTTATGTATTGGTAATCATCATCCAAGCAATATTCGATGGATAATTAATTATATTGTGTTTATCCAGAATTGGTATCGGCTTTTATTCATCTGCCAGCATTTTTTCGCCTCTAATTAGACTTTCAATTGTACATGAATTAAAAAGTGAAGTTGTATTGTGATAAGGTGGGCGATGCGAGTATTCGGGGGAGTGGTAAGGGTGGACAAATCGTCAATTAGGAGAAACACCACTTCTACGGTGTTTCTTCCTAATTTATCTAATATTAAAACTTAACAGCGCCCTATCTTAAAATGTCTTCAATTCGAGCGAGGGTTTCAACGTTTAACTTTACGCCCGATGCCTTTACATTTTCTTCTAGTTGTTCGGGACGACTTGCCCCTACAAGAGCACTGGATACATTTTGTTGTCGTAAAATCCACGCTAATGCCAGGGTGACAAGTGACATGTCATTGTCTTTGGCGACCTCTTTTAATAGTTCCACTTTATCGAGATTCTCCTCAGTGAGTAATCCAAAAAGGTTACTGTATTTTTCCTGTGATGCACGGCTTCCTTCAGGAACCTGAGCACCCTTCTGATATTTACCAGTTAAAATACCTTGGGCAAGAGGAGACCAAACGACTTGGCCAATGCCATGTTTTTCACTTACTGGGATAACGTCCTTTTCAATATACCGCTCTAGCATGCTGTATTGCGGCTGATTCACGACAATTCGGTCAAGGAGCTTTTTGTCTGCAAGATGAACCGCTTCTGTAATTTGTTCAGCTGTCCATTCACTAACCCCGACATATAATACCTTCCCTTGGCGAACAAGGTCATCCAAGGCCCGCAATGTTTCATCCAGCGGGGTTTCCTGGTCAAAACGATGACAATAATAAATGTCCACATAATCGGTGTTCAGACGTTTTAGGCTCGCATGACATTGTTCCATGACGTGTTTTCGGGATAAGCCTCGATCGTTTGGCCCATCACCCATTGGCCAGAATACCTTTGTGGCTAAAACGTAGGAATCACGTACGTACTTCTTTAGTGCTTTTCCGACTACAATTTCTGCCTCTCCGCGCATATAAACATTGGCAGTGTCAAAAAAGTTTATCCCAAGATCATAGGCCTTATCGATAGAAGCCGAAGCATTTTGTTCCTCTACATACCCACCATATGTAAGCCAGCTGCCTAAACTTATTTCACTCACTTTTAGTCCTGTTTTTCCTAAACGACGGTATTCCATGTTTATCCCTCCCAAAAAATTTCGTGACACAAAATAAAAATACTATATAATTTGGCTCCATGTCCAATATTAGGTAAAATTATTAAACACACTGGGACGGTTCTCATGGTTCGAAAAAGCCGTGAGAACCGTCCCCATGGTCTTAGTTTCCATTCAATTTCGTGCTAATCGATAATCGGTAGGGCTGAACTGCCTATACTTTTTGAACATACGGCTAAAATAATTGGCATCCTGGAATCCTGTTCTGGCAGCGATCTCACTGATTGGTAAATCAGTCATTTCTAAATACGGCAAAGACTTGTCAATTCTCAAGCGATTCAAATAGTCAATCAAGCTTAACCCTACTTCTTTTTTAAACAAATGACTAAAATGATACCGACTTAAGCAGCAATACTGTGCTATTTCATTCAGAGTAATATTTCTCTGATGGTTTTCCTTAATATAATCTATCGCTTGTTGAATTAAAGGAGTTACTTCCATTTGATTCGTGTTTACGGATTGCTCTGTAAGCCAAACCGCATATTCACAAACCTGATTAACAAATTTATCGTAACGAATGATATGGTACAAGTTTTGAATAAAATTTGTATTGGTTGTGAGGATGGTTGTTGCATTGGCCCCTGATTCCATTACCCTTTTAGACATTAATAAAACGATGGACACTACTTCAGTTTTGAAAATATCCTCATTAAAATGACAAGCCTCCGCTATCTTTTCCATGAGGTGTTTCAAACGATTAATGCTCCCCTCTACATCCCCAATTTTAACAAGTGCCAGCAGCTCTGCCTTTTCTTCACTAAACGGATTGATGAACGACGCCTCTTGATTCCGTTCCATTTCGCAATGAAAGATTAATTGATTTCCTTGAAAAAAACGCCCCGACATTGACTTCCTTGCTTCAATAAAGGATTGGTAAAGGAGGTATGGATTTTCAAAATATTTTCCAATTCCGATTGATACAGAAAGGTCACTCGAATGAATCGAAAGTTGAATTTCTTTTGCCATATGAAGCATTTTGCTATTAATCTCATCTTCTGAGTCCTTTTCATCCAACTCCAAGAGTAGAGCAAGAACCCCTTCTTCAATCCAATTCCAGAGAAATGGAATACTGACTGTTTCTGCAATTTTTCCCACTAGCAGTTGCCCGATCTTTTTTCTCCACTCTAAAGAATTCCCGTTTGCTATATCTGGATAACGATCGATTGAAATAACCATCACTAAATGGGGTTGAATAAATATCCCGAACCTTTGTTGTACCTCTTCAAATGTCCCTTCATGAACAAGCGTTCCAGAGAGCAGAAGATGTGAAAAAGCAGCGCTGTTTGAATCTTGCTTCATTATCATTCCCCTCGCTCATCCTATCTTCTAATTTAAAGAAAAAGAAGCCGCCTTTCTCTGAAGATAAAGTGGCTTCCTTCTTAAATGTTTACTATTCTAATTCTCCAATCAACTTTTCGACAAGTGTAACGATTTCTCCTTCTTGGATATGGTGGAAAATTATTTCAATATCAGGATGAAAAAATCTATCCTCTTGTACGGTTGGTACTGTCTCTCGAATAAACTGATGAACTTTTCCTGTGACGATGGATGTACTCAAAGTTTCATAGAAATCTAAGGCCTGCGCTCCCAGCATCAGTTCAATCGCTATAATATATTGAAGTTTCCTAGAGACTTGATAGGCCTTCTTAGCAGCAAAATAGGCGAAACTCACCACATCCTCTTGATTCGCACAAGTAGACACATTATCAATGGTAGCTGGATGAGAAAGAACTCTGATTTCATTTAATAAACCGGCAGCTGTATATTGGGGAATCATATATCCATTATTTAAACCAGGATTAGCTACTAAAAAGTTTGGCAGTTCACTTACATGATAATTCACTAATCGATCAATCCGGCGTTCCGTTATCTTCGCTAAGTTAGCCATCGCGATACACATGGCATCTGCATCCATTCCTATGGCCGAGCTATCGAAGTTTCCTCCCATCAGGGCCATCCCATCCTCCCCTTCAGGCCAGATGATGGGATTATCACTTACGGACTTCATTTCATTCAGGAGGTTTTCCAGCGTATTTTTCATTACCTTTTTTACGGCACCATGGACCTGCGGAATACAGCGCAGACTAAGAGCATCCTGCAATCGGTAATCTTTGTACTGTTCGGCAATTTGACTTCCATGAAGAATTCTGAATAAATTCCGGGCTGTTTTACTCTGTTCCTCGTGCTTTTTTACCGAATGAAGGCGAGGATCAAAAGCCTTAATCGTTCCTTTTAACGACTCGAACGACATGGCTCCCGAAATATCAGCCGTTTTGACAGCTTGTATCGCATTATAAAAGGCGAGCGTGGCAAACGCTGTAACGGAAGTAGTACCGTTTAGAAGAGCCAGTCCTTCTTTACAACCTAAAGTAACGGGCTTTAATCCGGCCTTCTCTAAAGCTCCGCACCCTGAAAGGAGTTCGCCTTTATACCAGGCTTTACCTTCACCGATTAAAACTAAAGCAATGTGTGCCTCAGGAGAAAGATAGGCCACTGAACCATCACCGGGTACAACCGGCAAAATATCTTGATTCAATAATCCGGCCATAAGCTCTAAAACTTCTAAACTGACACCAGAAAATCCATGCCCTAAATGGTTTAGGATCATGAGCTGAATCGCTCTAACTACTTCTTTTTCTAGAGGCTCCCCAACTGAAACAGCATGGGATCGAACAATATTCCTTTGCAGGATTTCCGCATCGTTCTTCGAAATTACTTTTGTAACATTACTGCCAAACCCAGTTGTCACTCCATAAATCGCGCGCTCTTCCTGTAAAAACTTTTCGATTAACCCGCGTGATGTTTTCACCCTGCTTCGGTATGTTTCTGTAAAGGAAACTTTTGCTGAATACCTTGCAACAGCGACTACCTCATCAATCGAAAGCTCATAATCTCCAAGAATAACTTCTTTAATATCTCTTGGGTGTAAGCATTCGTTCTTGATCATCTAACACACCTCTTTATCTATAAAAATAAAGCTTATGATAAGTTTCTTTTTCCTGAAAGCGAAGAATCAATGGTTGAAGAGGTCCCCGTTTCAAGGTCTGGCTTATTGACATCGCTCATCGACAGATACTTTGTTTCTGGTGCCCATGCGATCGAGACAATCGTTCCAATCAATAGAACCACACTCATCGCAATCATCGATGGGCCCATTCCCCATGAACTAACGCTAACGGGCAGCAGAAAGGTTCCAATGGCTGAACCAATTCGGCTGACAGCAGTAGTGACACCTACACCTGTTCCGCGAATTTCTGTTGGAAAAAGTTCGGCAGGATAAATTAACGTTAGATTGGAAGCAGCAGACATCACAAATGTGAAGGTTGCAAAGATAATGATCGCAATCGTATGCGAATCTTTAGGCAATACACTTAAAAGAAATAAAGAAACGGTCAGAATGATAAACGTATAAATGGTGAAACCTCTCCGCGTAAGCTTTTCCGTGCACCACACCCCAACGATGGCTCCAGCTAAAAGGAAAAGATTAAGCTGCATGTCAATACTAAACGTTTCTTCAAATCCCATTTTACTTAAGATCGTAGGAAGAAAAGTATAAATGGCAAAATACGGGACCACCTGACATACATAAAATAATGATCCAAATGTGGTCCGCTTCCAAAGATGTTTACTGAAAAGATCGACCATCCGGAATGCCTTTTCAGAATTAGATTTAATCGTTTCATCCATAATCGCATTTGGACCAATATGTTTTCTTACAATGGCACGGGCCTCTTCCACACGTCCCATTTTAATCAACCAAAGTGGTGACTCTGGAGTGCCGATACGTAATATTAATAAAATAAAAGCGGGAATAGCAGCACTCATCAGCATCCATCGCCAAGATTCCGGGCCTGCTTTTTGTAAATAAAAACCGACAATATTCGAAACGACATAACCGACTGTCCAGAGGACATTTAAAGAAGAAAGTAATAATCCTCGATACTTTCTAGGGGCAAACTCAGCGAGTAAAGTCGATCCCACCGCGTAGTCTCCTCCTAAGGCAATTCCTATCAATAAGCGTAAAATGAAGAGTGTCCATGGATCATGAACAAAGAACTGTAACGCAGAGGCAATCCCGATAATCAGAAAATTAGCTAAGTAGATTTTTTGTCTGCCAATCCGATCGGATAACCCTCCCAGTAACAGGCTCCCGAAAAAGAGGCCAATTAAAGCGGAGCTTCCGATTAATCCTTCCCATATGGCACCTAGTTTCATTTGTGGTCCTAATAAAGAAAGCGCCATTCCAATAATCCCTAAAGCATAACCATCCGAAAAATTAGAACCGAACGTAAGGGCGGTAATTCGAAGATGAAATTTATTAAGTGGGGCATCATCGATATAATATTTTTGATTGTTCATATAAGACTCCCTTTCTATTTTTTGATTTTTCAGATTTATTATGTTAAAAAAATAACCCCTTTTCACTCCCTTTCATTACTTTTGTTTGCGTTTACACATTAATTTACTAAATTATAATATGTTAAAGGAAAGAAGGCTCTAGAGGATAATTCGAAATATTAGCACAATATTGCTATATTAGTGTGATAATCTGCTAAAAAAAAGAGGGAAACCACACGTAAGTTTTCCCTCTTTATCAGCCGCACATTTCTATTATTCTATTTATTTCTACATTCATTTGAAAAACGATGAAGTGAAAACATAGAAATATCATAGGATGTTCTACTTTCCGTAACGAGATCACAAATAATTTTTCCTATGACACTTGCAAATTTAAAACCATGTCCGGAAAAACCAGCAGCTAACATGACATTTGAATATGACGGGTGCCGGTCAATTATAAAATGCTCATCAGGAGTAAGGGTATAAAGACATGTTTTGCCTTTAATCAAGCGTCCATTGGCTTTTGGCAGGTACTTTTGAATAAAATTTCGTGCCTCACGCTCATCTGATGAAGCCGAACCATATTCCCTGTTGAAACAATCCGGGTCTACCCTTTCACCTCCATCATGTCTTCCAATCTTTAACCCGCTTCCATTCATACTTGGAAAACCATAATAATGTTCATTTCCTGCATCAATAGAGAAAGCCGGAAAACAGTTGGAATCATAAAGATGCTCATCACATTCAAACCACGAGACAGTCTTACGTGTCGGCATAAGTGGAAGGTCTACTCCTGTTCCCTCAAGGATTTTCCCTGTCCATGCCCCGGAACATACAACCACATACTCCGCCGCATATTGTTCATTTTCTGTATGTACAATGGCACCTTCAGCAAACTTTTCTATTTTCTCCACTTTTGTATAAGGCATTATGGTCATCCCATTCGCTATACCAAGCCGGCGATACGCACGAATACATTCTTCACTATATAGGACCCCTGAGTTTTTTTCTAAACATCCAACTAATCCTTCTGGTAAAGAGATGCCTGACCAGCGAGCATTGATTTCTTCACTTGATAGGATTTCAAGTGGTAAAGAAAATTCTTTGGCACTTTTGATGACTTCTTCGATAAATGAGGAACCCTCTGCACCTACACACAAAACTCCCGTAGGAGAAAACAATTTCGTTCCTGATTCTTGTTCTAATTCACTCCATAATTCCTGAGCTCTGAGTGCAAGAGGAACATAATTCCTTCCTTCTCCATAGGCATGACGAATAATTCTAGTATCCCCATGATGACTACCTAAGCTATGAGGGGGATCATGTGAATCTAGTAATAAAGTTCTTTTCCCAAGCGTTGATAAGTAATACCCTGCAGCCATGCCCATTGACCCGGCGCCTACAATGACAACATCATAGTGCTCCTTCAATCTCATACACATCCTTCCAAATATGAAATTATAATATCAGAAATTTCTTTCTAATTGGCGAGTTTTCTTCTCATTTATTAGGAAATACATTCTAATTTAACATTTGATGGCTAGAATGCCAGTAGAAACGTTCCCATGGCCTTCCTAAATAAAATATCAGGTTGTTTTATAAACCCGTGAAATACCCTTCAGAGATTGACATTTGAAAAAAGACCATAAATTACAAATTCCGCCCATTCTCCCCTATTTTCCCTTTCAATTAAACGTTTGATTAGAATTGCCGCATTCCTTGAAGCATAAGTATCATTACCACCAAACGTATATAAAACTTGTTGAAATTTGTATGAAAATTAACCCCTATCCCAACATAGCAAGCTTTTCCCTGTAAAATGACAAATATAGACCATTTTTCGTATGTGATATACTATATAATCGTTTGATTAAATAGATAGAAAGCGCTGCTTTGAACGGATTTTAGTTAGCTTGGCACAAAAATATTTGTCAAGAAAATCCTTAGACATTTTTAGAAAAAAGAACAATATTCCCCAGAAAATGACTCCATTCTTTCAAACTAACAAAATTCTACCTTCTTTCCCCTCTTTCATCCTTACTCAAACGTTTAATTAGAATTCCCTTCAGCCCATTCCATTCCTGGTTTTATTCTATTGAATCTGTAAAAAGAACGTCGAAGCGCGTCTTTTTTTAAGGCTCCGTTAAACTAGTTTGTTGATTTCCGTTCCAGGCGCGAGCGGTTCGCGGGCGTGCCGAGGAGCCTCCTCGTCGCTTCGCTCCTGCGGGGTCTCCCCAGCCCCGTACTCCCGCAGGAGTCTTCGCGCCTTCCACTCCAATCAACGAGCTTCATTAATCAACAATGTTCTTTAACATAGCTTTTTTAAAAAGGTGACGGAACTAGAATCGACCCTATCTCAACTCAATACTGTTTTGCATAGTTTCCAATTCACCTCGCGGAAATTCCCTTCATTCATTCTTTTATCCAACACTCTTCTACTTCTATTGAATATATTAATATGAGGTACTTTAAAAGGAGGGCTAGTTATGACATCGATAGTACCGGAAAAATATTTGGAGACGCTATCAGGAAAAGCAGCACATTTATTTTCGTTTAGTGATGGTAATCGTTATGCAGTTAAATGTAAAAATAATTTCCACGGAACAAGGGAGCTCGTAAACGAATTCGTAGTTGCTAGATTAGGACAACTTCTGTCTTTGCCTGTTGTGCCATTTGAAATTGTAAATATGTCCGAGGAGCAAATTCAGCAAATACCAAAAACATTTTCTTCTCGTTACAAACCAGGCAGCCAGTTTGCTAGCCTTTTTATAAATAATTGCACTGGGCTTGCGAAAAAACCTCCTCACCCGGCTATAAAGGAAGTGAAAAATCCCCATGATTTGGCCGGAATTCTCGTATTCGATTATTGGGTGTATGGCGCTGACCGCACTAAAAGCAATATTCTTTTAGAACGACTGCCGGATGGACAATATGGGATTCATATGATTGATCACGGAAAATGTTTTCCAGGAGGATACAAATGGAATGCAGAAACTCTTCAAAAGACCAAAAAGTTTAAAAAGGATTCAGTCGTTCATATTTGGACAGCAGGCATGCTAGAAGATTTAAAAATCATATCCTCTTATATTGAACAAATCGTGTCATTGCCAGAAGCGTCAATCGAAGAAGTGATTCGGGATATTCCTATGGATTGGGATGTTTCACGTAAAGACAAAGAAGCACTTTTTACCTATCTGATAGAACGGAAAAAAACACTGGCTGATTCAGTGTATACATTTTTAAAAAAATATATGAACTAAAGACCCAACCTGTCCTTGAGGGACGGTTCTCATGGTTTATGCAAGCCACCAGAACCCTCCCCTTGGTCTTGTCTATAAAAACCAAAAAGGCACAACTAGCTATTATTCACTAGTTGTGCCTTTCCAATATGGCCGCTTATGCAGCTTGTTTTTCAGTGTGTTCTATGACTTTATGACCTTCCCATTTTGTGATAACAATCGCAGCTAGTGAGTTACCAACAATGTTTACACATGTACGGGCCATGTCCAGCAGCCTGTCTACGCCTAAAATAAACGCCAAGCCCTCGACTGGAACACCGACACTTCCTAAGGTGGAAAGCAGGACGACAATGGAAACACCAGGGACACCTGCAATCCCTTTTGAGGTGACCATTAAAATCAAGACTAATGTAATCTGATGTCCAATGCTCATATGAATGCCATACATTTGAGCGATGAACAGTGCGGCAATTGCCTGATACAAGGTGGAACCATCGAGATTAAAGGAATAGCCAGTCGGAATTACGAATGAAGTAATCCCTTTCGGACAGCCGATTCGCTCCATTTTTTCCATAATTTTTGGAAGGACGGTTTCCGAGCTTGCAGTGGAATACCCTAAAATTAATTCGTCTTTCAGGTAAGCTAATAGTTTAAAAATATTATAGCCAGCTATTTTTGCAACAATGCCAAGGACCACAACAATAAAGAATATCATGGCGCCATAAACGG
The DNA here is from genome assembly GCF_050477905.1 of Neobacillus pocheonensis. Taxonomy (NCBI): domain Bacteria; kingdom Bacillati; phylum Bacillota; class Bacilli; order Caryophanales; family Bacillaceae; genus Neobacillus; species Neobacillus pocheonensis. The sequence continues at coordinate 11,703 of NZ_JBCNAD010000043.1, forward strand.
TAATAACCAATTTTCCGAGCGGTATTAATGATTCCAGTCCAAATTTCGAAACCGTAACCCCGATTAAGGCAAACACCCCAAATGGAGCTATCTTCATAATTTGATTGGTTACAAAGAACATGGCATCAGCCGTGCCCCTAAAAAACGTGATAATCGGCTTTCCTTTGTCACCGATTGCCGCAACACCAATTCCAAACATGACGGAGAAGAAAATAATGGCCAACATGTCTCCATTAGCGAACGCCTGAACCACATTGGTCGGTACGATATTTACAAAAGTATCAATATGAGAGTGTGACTCTGTTGCTTTTTCCGTTGTTACATAGGAACTGATATCTGATTTAACAAGTTGTGAACGATCCACGCCTGTACCCGGGTGGAAAACATTGGCGATTAGCAACCCAACAACTATGGCGACCGTTGTAATAATTTCAAAATAAAGCAGCGTTTTACCGCCGAGCTTCCCTAACGATTTCATATCGCCCGTACCGGCCACACCGACAACAAGGCATGAAATAACTATAGGTACGACAATCATTTTTATTAATCGTAAGAAGATGGTTCCAATTGGCTGTAAAAATTGCTCTATATGCGGATTGCCGTAAAAAATGGCCCCCACAATAATCCCCAGAATTAAACCAATAAAAATTTGCCAGGCTAAACTAATTTTTTTCATTCGCTTCTCTCCCATCGATAAAGTTTTTTGATAGTATTATAGTAGAATATAGTTTGTAAACGTTCCCAACATTTTTATCATACTTGCAGTACTACGATAAACTACAAAAAACTACAAAATGGATTAAAAATATTTTTACAATTAGCAATATTTCTTCTACGATAGAAGGGGAGTGATGGTATTCGCGATAAATTATTAGCGTATTTATTTATGATGATTGCTGTGCCTATTACAGGAGAATTAAAGTTTTACCCCATAAGCGGTGCTGATTTAAGATTCAGCATGAGTACAACGGTATTCTTCTTCATTTTGTTATGGTCGCGAAAAATCCATCCCGTTTTAGCCGGCCTTTTAACGGGAAGTGCAGTGGTTTGTTTTCGGGTTATTCTGGACAAGGTACAGGTTGGCTCATTCGATTTCCCTGACCATTTTCCCGTGTTTTTTTATTACACGGTCTTCGGCCTATTTTTCCATGTCTTCAAGGTAAAGAAATTGTATCATCGGCCGCTTCTCATTGGTCTGGTTGGCATGGTGCTCGAAATCATGGGGAATGTTACCGAAATGACCATTCGCCATTTTACAACCGATATGAAAATGACCACCTCGGGCTTCTTGATTATTATCGGGGTAGCCATCATCCGCAGCTTCTTTGTCCTCGGTTTTTTCAATACCATCTTAGTGCGGGAAACTAGGTTAGCTGAAGAGCAGCAAAAAAAGCGGACTGAAGAGGTTTTACTATTAGTCTCAAATTTGAATGTGGAAATGTTTCAATTGGAAAAATCAGCGAAAGATGCGGAGAAGTTAACCAGCGCCTGCTATGCAATTTACCGTGATTTAAAAGCTCTAAACAATCAGGATCAAGCACAAGCGATGCTAAAAATCGCCGGGGAATTACACGAGATTAAAAAAGATAATCAACGTATTTATGCCGGTTTGTCCAAATTAATGGCCAAAGAAAACTTAGATGATTTTATGAACATTGAGGAAATCATTTCTGTGGCAACCATCTCGAATAAAAATTATAGTGAGTTGCTCGGAAAAACGATAGATTTCCAGGTAAGAATTTCTGGTGAACATCCGGAGTACCTCACTTTTATCCTCCTTTCCCTAATCAATAATCTTATCGCCAATGCTGTGGAAGCCATCCATCAGGAGGGGCAGATTGTGGTAACGGCTGAAAAGGTTCAAGACCTAGTCAAAATAACGATAAAGGATAATGGAAAAGGAATTTCTAAAAAAAACAAAGTGTATATTTTTGAACCAGGCTTTACGACGAAATTTGACCAAGCCGGGATCGCTTCTAATGGAATTGGTTTATCCTACACAAAAAGTGTCATTGAAAATCTCGATGGCGAAATCAACCTGATTGAGTCTTCAAAAGAAGAAGGAACAACCTTTGAAGTTCAGCTTCCGGTCGTAAATGTAATGAAAAAGGGGTGATTTACGGTGAAATTTTTTATTGTCGATGATACTCCCACTATCAGAGGGATGATATCCAATATTATTGAAGAAGAGGGATTGGGTTCAGTGGTGGGAGAGGCAGCAGACGGGTCTGAAGTAAATGTCGATACCCTCGATGTTCTGGAAGTTGATATTCTAATGATTGACCTGCTCATGCCCATCAGGGACGGGATTGAGACAGTCAGAGAAATTGCTCCCTCCTTTCCGGGAAAAATCATCATGATTTCCCAAGTCGAAACGAAGGATATGATTAGCGAAGCGTATTCCCTAGGTGTCGAGCATTATATCACAAAGCCGATTAACCGGCTTGAGATGGTAAGTGTCATTAAGAAAGTAAGTGACTATCTGTTATTGGAAAAATCACTTCATAACATTCAAAAGTCTTTAAGCTTCTTAACAACAAACAATACAAAAAATCGGTCGTTCGAGAACACTCTCCAAAGTAAACAACCCTTGTTCCCGTCTTCTGCTAAAAGCATCTTGCTTGAACTTGGGATTGTTGGCAAAAACGGTGAAAAGGATTTGTTGGATCTTCTAGAAATTTTACATCAATGGGACATAGAGGGAAATCGGGACCTCCCGCCTTTGAAGGATCTGTATGAACAGGCGGCCCAAAAACGACTTGGTTCGTCCGTTTCTCCAGAGGAATTAAGAAAAGAGGCCAAGGCTGTGGAACAACGGATCCGCCGCATCCTCCAACAAGTGCTCGAGCATCTTGCTTCACTGGGATTAACCGATTATGCCAACCCAACATTCGAATACTACTCATCCAAACTGTTCGACTACACCCAAGTAAGAATGAAAATGCTCGAACTGGAAGGAAAAAATCACACCACAACTACCCGAATCGACATCAAAAAATTCCTCTATGCTTTACAAATGGAGACAAAAGGCAGACTATCACATAGGTAGATTGCTTTCGTGTTCCCTTGGTTTTTTCCATGGTTTTTGTTTTGTTTTTGTTAACTTTTAGTGAAGTTTGGTGAATTTTATAGAAAATCCAAATCAACAGATTTAGTATAAAAGCATTAAGATTTGTCCACCAGGCTTTTTAGGTGGGCTTTTTCATTTAAGTATTAATAAGAGGTGACCGACAATCAAGAAGAATAACAGAGTAAATATCGGTGATACAATAGTCTTTTGGAAAAAAGGGATTGAAATGATTGGTGAGGTTAGTATTGTTCGAGATAACTCAGTTATTGCGACGATTGATCCTGATATTAGTGAAAAAGCTGGGATTGAAAATGCTTGTACTGTTTTAAATCATAGGAGCTACCAAATCATCAAACGGAATCACAATTCCGACATAATAATTTAGGAAATACATACTCTCCCTTTATCCCAAAAAAGAAAACCTGCATTAAGAAAAATATCGGGCTTACTTGTGAGGTGCAAAACGGTAAATCACAAACCTAATCACATAGCAAATCACATAAACTTCACAGTATATTCACAGTCAAAAAGGCTTAGAGTTGCAAAAATCTCTATGCCTTTTTAAAAATTTCCTTTAAAACGTGAAAATGGGTAATTTTTCTTTGCTTAAGCGGAAAACCTCCGCTTATATCCCCAAAACCGGGCTGTATTCTGCAGTCTAACCGGAAAATCTCCGCTTATTTTAACTATTACTTGTTTCTCAATTAAGGGATATGACTTCTCATGTTTCAAAAAAACCAAGTGAACCTTATTTAGATACGTTGTCCGCCAAGTAATACATGCTTTCGAATGTAATGTGCAAATCTGAATATTAAACTTCATTTAAACTATACACTCAGTTTACTAACCATTAATATTCAGATGCTATGATTGGTTTATCAACGAATGAGGAGGCAATATAGATGAATGTGCGTGCAATATTTATTGATATGGATGGTACACTACTAAAAGCCTCAAATAACATTTCCCACCGAAATAAGGAAGCTATTTATAGCCTCATGAATCAGGGAGTCATGGTTTTTCTAGCCACGGGCAGACACTATGAAGTAACCGCTCCTTACCATAAAGAACTTGAATTACGAACACCCATGATCTGTTTAAATGGTGCTGCTATTCACGATGCAGAGACAGGAAGAGTATCGCAAATGAAAACCGTCCGATTGAACGAAGAACGATTTCACCATCTGACGGCTGAAAATCCTTGGAATGTTATAATCCATACAGCAAACGGGGTTTATTGTAAGGAAACAAGTGAAGAAATCGATTATTGGACAAAAGTTGGGCAAATTCCGCCACAGTATATTGGTGATTTAAGACAGTCAAATTATCAAGATGTGCTTAAATATAGTGTTCGAACAGGTACATCAAGTACGGAAATTTCCGCTTTGTTTAAAAAGGAAGCAGAAGTCATCGATTGGAATGACGGGTTTGAGTTGCTTGCTCCTAATGTTTCCAAATGGTCCGCTATAAAAAGCTTACTTACCGAATATCGAATTAGTCCAACTGAAGTGGTAGCCATTGGAGACGGACCTAATGATATAGATATGCTACATCATGCCGGTACTGGTGTGGCAATGGGAAACGCTAGCGAAAAGGTTAAAGCAGCCGCCGATTTTGTTACAGTACACCACGAAAATGATGGATTAGCTGAGTTTATAGAACGCTATCTTCTTAAATCATATGAGTCATATGCCATTTAGGGAATTATTGGAGGCTGTTTACGAGCGGCAACATATCCTATTATGAAGAACGCACTACTTACACTGAAACCTATAAATAATTAGAGAGATGAAATTAAAACTTCATCTCTCTTTCCATTTTCAAGCAGGCACCATTGGGACAGTTCGTATGGCTCAAAAAAGCCGTGATAACCGTCCCCTATGATCAAGCCTCCACGTTCCTAAATGTAACAGGCGTGTCTACTATTAGAAACACGCCTATTACACAGAAAACTTCTTTTCATTATATTTGGACCGTTTTATCAGCAAATCTTAATATGGATATTGGTAGTGGTGATGGTGGTGGTACGGGTAGTAGTGGTGTTGCTGATACGGAAAGTAGTGATGGTGATGGTACGGGTAGTAGTGATGGTACTGTGGATAGCCAAAACCAAGCCCTGGAGCTCCAAAGCCAAGTCCTGGTGCAAAACCAAATCCTGAACCTGGTCCACCTACACCAATCCTTGTATTTAGGGCATTATAATCTGGAATCATCTCATTCATCCTCCTCATTTAATTGTTCAGTAGAGTTTATGTGTTTTTGGGTAAAAGTTCTTGGGTATTTGTCTTGTCATCTAAGAATTTAAATAACATACTCTGATTAAATAATCATAAAATTACTTAAGCCCATATTATGCTGAATGGCTGCTGGCTAGTAATATCAAGTATGTAAAAGATTCTAAATCTGAATTGACAAGTCCTGAAATAAATTGGATTACATGAATATAGAAAAGTCATCTTAAACACAAAAAAGCCCCTAACAAGTAACGAGTTCTGTTTTCGAGTACAAAACATAAAAAATCATTAGAAAAAGGACATCAAATCGCAATGATTTGGTTGTCCTTTTTTTGTTGTTATTAAGGGATTTCTAATAAAATTATCAAACTTCTGGTATGCTAAATCGCACCTAAAAAAGTTGTGGTACAGAACTTTCTGTAACGGTAATTTTTAATAAGCCTTTATAGGCTCCATTTTATGATATGGCATTTGTGAAAAAATGCACTTAAACTCCCTCAGTTTAATACGAATATTTCCCGAATACTCGCTTATTCGCAGGATTTCATACAACTTGATAACTAGTACTGACTAAATGTAGGGTAGGACAGATCCGTTATAGGCACGTGAAGGCATAGTGAAATAAAGGAGTTTTATACAACTCCATAATTTACCATATGATGTACATTCTCCACGCTGCCAATGGTGTTAAAGCTTGCACTTTTTCAGGGTTATAGGATTCATTTCGACGAGCGATACCCACTAAAATTCTAGTCAATTTACCAATCAATTTCATAATTGATTTCATCTTCTTGATTTTTTTAACCTTAACATTATGAGAGTGAATTGCTTGAAATTCGGTGTTGTTCATCACAAGGCTCATTGTCACTAAGTAAAGGAATCGCCTTAGCCTTGACCTTCCACGTTTTGATAACACAATTTGTCCTTTCCACTTTCCTGAACTAGCTTCAGCGAGGTGTAATCCTGCATGTCGAAGTAGCGAATTACCATGAGAAAATCCACTAATATCTCCAGCTTCACCTAAAATGCCAGCTAAGGAAATTTCACTAATTCCTTTAATGGTAAGCAACTTTTTAGCATAAGGAATTTTATTCAATACAGCGGTAACTTGCTTTTCAACTCTTTCGAGTTGTTTTACTGCTAAATCATATTCTTCAAGTAACTGCTCCAAATGAAATTTATAAGCATCAAGTGCTTGTCTTGAACCGATGGAGTTCTTGGCTACCTGAAGAAGTAATTGGGCCTTTTTTATTCCAGGTTGCTTCTTCATCAGTGATTTCCAGCCCATAATAATCTCATGAGGCTGCTTGGTGGCCAATTCCATCGGAGTTGGAAATAGACGAAGGGTTGCGATTGCCCCTTTAGCAGTAATGTCTTTAAAGACTTGACGGAGTTCTGGAAAGACAATATCCACCCAGCGATTTAATTGATTGATAGAACTTACAAGTCGTTTAACCACTACATCACGGTTAGACATAAGAACCCTTAGTTTTTCAAATGATTCTGATGCGTATCTAACCTCAGAGTAGTAGCCGTTCTTCACCATATCAGCTATAACTAAGGCATCTTTTTTATCACTTTTTGACTGAGTATTATCACGGTTTTCTTTATTCCTTTTTACTAAATGAGGGTTCACAGTTACTACTTCAATATTTTGATCAAAGAGCCATTTTGAAAGATTGATCCAGTAGTGTCCAGTTGGTTCCATCCCAACAATTGTTTCATCTAGGTTGTTTAATCTTTGAAGATTTTTAATCCATTTTAGTAAACTAGTAAACCCTTCTTCATTATTTTTGAACGTAAATGGATCACCGACTACAATACCACGGAAATTTACGGCTCTGGCGACGTGAAATTGTTGAGCAATATCCACGCCAACAACAAGATGTTTAACGGAAATTCTTTCTATTAGTTGATTTTGTTTGTTCTGCATTTTAAACTTCATAGTAGGGTTCCTCCTAAAGTTATGAGTTAGAGTGGTGTCTATACTCATATCTTACTGAGGAGCCCTATTTTTTTCAAAGTCGAAAAATAACGATCTACAGAAATGCTAACGAAGCAGGTTAGCTGTGCGAAATGTTCCTCGTTT
>NZ_JBCNAD010000044.1:0-81882 GCF_050477905.1 Neobacillus pocheonensis
TTGTGGGTCTGTGATTACAATAGCAGTATTATTGGGATGTGGTTTAAACGGCAAATTACTTACCTCCCTCGCAGCATAAGCTTGCGGAAATGTTTGTTACCTGTTCAGGAAAGATAGAGAAGTTGTTTTTTAAAAAAATTCAGCATTGACACGACAGCCGCATCGAACAAGTACATAGTCATTAAAAACTCTATAGGCATTTATATGTATTTGTAGTTTGTTTAGTTCACTTTGTTATAGAAAATTAGTGTGCAACTTTGACGAATGTTTCCAGAAGGTACTTGTTAAGCTAACGGGTGCTTGAGTTTAACAAAGGTTGCAGAGGTAGCCTTTTTTCCTGTGTCACTAACTGGGCAGGATATTTTAAAAAAAGGCTCGTTAATTTAGAGTGAGGAATTGTTTAGTCAAACTGTTCATATTAAGGCGGGGTACTAATTGAAATTGGATTGTGCTTATATTCAAAGAATATTAACAAATCAGGGTGTAAAGTTTTCGAAGGGGTTAAATGATGACGAAATTGTTGAGATTGAATCACTATATGGCTTCAAATTCCCTCCAGATTTAAAAGAATTGTTAATGTATGCTCTACCAGTTTCTAAAGGGTTTGTTAATTGGAGGGATAAAAGTGAAAAGAACATAAAACATATAAAAAAGCGTTTCAATTGGCCATTAGAAGGTATGATTTTTGATATTAAAAATAATGAATTTTGGATGGATGATTGGGGAGAGAAGCCTAATTCGTTAAAAGATGCTATTGAAATTGCTACTAAAGAATTCAAAAAAGCTCCTAAACTAATACCGATTTTTTCCCATAGGTATATCTCTGACACGCCTTCTGAAAGTGGAAATCCAATATATTCTGTTTATCAAACAGATATTATTTTTTATGGTGATAATTTGACGACGTATTTTAAGGTTGAATTTGACTTAATGGACCAACAGGATATTGATTTTGATAACATAAAAGAAATCCCTTTTTGGAGTAATTTGGTGGGATAATTTCTGTAGTCTTTAATCTTACCTATTGAAGTAAAGGGGGCTTTCCTTAAAGATCCAGATGCCAATAAATGCTTAGTTTTGAAGAGGTGAAGATAAATGAAAAAGTATCCCTGCCCTTGTTGCGGTTATAAGACTTTATATGAGAAACCTCCTGGGACCGATATAATTTGTGAAGTATGTTATTGGCACGATGATTATGTTCAAGCAAAAGACGTAAATTATTGGGGTGGTGCAAACGACTTTTCATTAAGAGATAGTCAAAAGAATTTTTTGAAGTTCGGAGCAGTAGAAGAAAGATTTATAAAGAATGTAAGAAAACCAACTATCGATGAAACAAGGGATAAAAATTGGAAGCCATTATCTGAAAAATAATTATTCCTTTTTCAACTAACTGGTGCTTGAGCGTAACAAAAGGTCGCTGCTGCGGCTTTTTTTGTTCTTCAACAAACGGGGCAGATTAGCTGAAGAAGGAAATAACTACTTTATGTTGAAATTATCCCTTAAATTAAAAAGTTAATTAAAAGTATACCCCTCACTAATGAGGGGTATATCTTATTTATCTTGTGCAAGTTCTTTTCTATTGGGAGCAAGTGGTGGCTGTTCTAACCATTTGTTTTCCACCATAATATCGAACCAACTTTTTGTCAATGTTAATGTTTTTAGAATTGTCTTTTCATAAACGACAGCTAGGTCTGCTCGCATGGCTCCTGCTAGACCTGTACCGTAATATACTTGTGCAGTTTGACCCAAGAAACCCATATGATACAACATTAATTTATCTGAAAAAGGAGAGTCCTGTGACGTTGTAACGTCTGATTCCCACGACATTGGAACGGGCAAATTATCCTTGTGCAAAATACTTGCAAGGGCTTGTATGTTTTCATCTGCCTTTTTTCCTATTTCCTCAAAAAACGTTCTTATTTCTTCCGATTCAGCGACTTGACTGAACCCGATTGAAAGAGTTTTTGCCATAATGCTTTTTTTAATGTTAAGAGAAACACTGATTATTTCTGTAGCAGATAAAAGTCTCCCTTTTCCGAAGAATCCATCAGTAAAATCTTTGGTGGAAATATATTCAGGGTTCTCTTTAGGATAGAAATAGGGATCTCGTTGGAATTTTCCTTTTTTAAGCAATAACTCAATGGTTAAATCGTACATCCTTTTTGCATCATTATCACATGAATTGTAAAATTCCCGTAGGTCCTTTCTGACAGAAACACTTAAAGCAGTGGTATGACCCAACAAACCATGTATCGTCATTATATGTAAATAATTTAAGCAGAATGTGTCAGAAAACAATCTCTTTGCACCCTTATTAAGATCGGACTCAGTAAATCCATTCGGAACTGGAAAACCATCTTTCTCCATGAAGGAAACAAGCTGCTTCTTTTGCTTTTCCCATGTCTCAATGGCAATTTCAAAAACATTTTTCACCTCTTCGTCTTCCAAAATAGAAATCATATATTTATTTACTATCTCGGTCATCGTTCCATTCATATACTCCCCCCATAGTGTTCCAATTTCGGAAGACGTAAGTTTTAAATTATCATTTTCCATTTGTTCTCACCTCTTCCGTATTTTTTACTGACTCAGAAATAGTTATGCGTTTCCTTGGACTTAAACCTTTTAGTTGATAATAGTTGAGCAGTTTCTTGTTGAACTACCATGAAAATAAACTTCTGTAATTCAGAAAAAAAGGCAATACTAAAGAAGACGCAGCTCATTCATTTTTAAAAAAGGGAGAGCGCCTAATTCATTGATCTTTGGAATCGAGTTGAATAGATTAAGATGCTTCTGGTTCTTGTAAGGTAACTGTGTATCCTAAACTTTCAAGTCTTCGTAGTGAATGCCGAACAATGGATTGCTGTCTCTGTTTATCAAAGTAGTCTTCGCCTAAGTCTACATACATTTCTTTCCTTGTTAAGAGATAATAAGAGATACGTAACATGGCATGTGCGACCACTATTCCGGCTCGTTTTTTGCCTTTTCGTGATGCTGTTCGTCGATACAGTGCTCCGAGATAGTTCTTCGAACCTTTTACTGAATGAGCTGCTTCAGTTAATGCTGATCTCAAATACTTATTTCCTTTTTTGGTTTTAGCTGATTTCCTTTTCCCGGCACTTTCGTTTTGTCCAGGAACCAAACCTGCCCAGGAACACATATGGGCTGCACTTGGGAATTGTTTCTTAATATCAGTTCCGATTTCAGCTAAAATTTGCTCAGCCATCCTGGTGGCTATACCAGGTATAGAATCTAATCGTTCCACATCTTCTTGGTTGGTACGTACTCTTTTCGCTACTTCTTAATCGAGCATCTCAATCTCTTCAGTCAAAAAGTCAATATGTCTTAAAATCGTTTTTAACATTAGACGTTGATGGGATTGAATATAACCTTTAAGTGCGAATGCCAACTCATCTTTCTTTTTTTTCATTGAGCGACGTGCAAAGTTTGCTAGTTTTTCAGGATCCTCTTCGCCTTCGGCAATAGCGTCAAGCATATCTCGAGCTGAAACACCCAAAACGTCTGAGACAACTGAACCCAATTTAATGTTCGCTCCTTCTAATACCTTTTGGATTCGATTGATTTGTCTTGCACGTTCCTCAATGATACTCCGACGATATCGAACGAGTTCACGTAGCTCCCGTTGATTACGATCTGGAATGTAACTAGCTTTCAACAGTCCATGACGAAGAAGTTTGGCAATCCATTCTGCATCCTTAACATCTGTTTTACGTCCGGGGACTGCCTTCATATGTTGGGCATTCACCACTAAAAACTCAATATCCTCAGCTTCTAGTAAATTCACAATAGGCTTCCAATAAACACTCGTGCTCTCCATGGCGACATGGGTACAATTATGTTGTTTAATCCAGTCAACCAACTGTAATAGAAATACAGTTTTAGTAGAGAACGTTTGAATCTCCTTTCCTTCAGGTGTCAAAATACAGGCAGTAATATTGTCCTTATGGACATCCATACCGCATGCTCTTTCAATGACTACTTCCATTGAAAACATCCTTTCTACGGCTCACAATAATATTGGAGGCTGGTGCAGCAACCAGAATAGGATTAATCTACCATGTGTGCTTCCCGTAAGGGAGCGACAGTCAGAGGTGCACCGTGGTCGTTGGAGTCAGACTAACGGATGGGCTCTAACGCACCATAGTTCATCGACCTTCCTCTCCAGCCGTAGAATCAGTATTGACGGTTTAAAAACATTTTCATTCTCTGTGGTGAAGAGTTGGTTTTTAGCGATTCATGGATGGCTAACGGGTGCGTTAGTTCAACAACATACAAATTTTTTGTTGTAGTAAATGGAGGTATTTGTAGTACAAAAAAGGATAGATAGAGCATATTTTATTCCGCTCACCTATCCTTCTTTTTTTAATCTTTATAGTGTGTGACATTAAATAAATATATATATTGTTATAAAGGATTCTAACCAATACCTTGACTTTTAATAAAATAATAAGACATTGGTCCCAATGATTTTATGGGTGAAGTTTTTCCCGTTAAACTGGCTTCTTTATAAGGTTTTGATAAGCTTTTGCTGTCCTGACCTCAACAGTAATGGATCCTTTTCTTACGATTGCCTTTAATATTATCGGTACATCAGTTGTATTTTTAAATCGAAAATCCTTGCCGCCATAAGATACGGTTGCATCCCTTCCTTCCGGAACATAGCCTACATGTAAGGAATGATGATGCTTTTCGATATAGCTTACCCCTAATTGATCAATGGCATTATAAAGGGTTGAAGAGGTCTGACATATTCCACCCCCATACCCTTCCACTAATTTCCCTTCTTGAATCTCCGGTGCTTTTTGGTAACCATGTGCGGCATCACTAGGCCCTACCGTTGTATTATAGGAAAAACTATCCTGGGCGCCAATAATTACATTATTAATAGCTGCAGCGGATAAAGCAATGTTTTTGGATCTTCCAGCCAAACTGCTATTAAAATGAGTGGTATACGAGGCCACAACCACCTCTCCTAAATGTGAGACGTCATCCACCTTATACCCACTTGCTGTAACATATAACGGGATTTCTACATCACCGCCTTTTTCAGACACCTGCAGGATCTTTTCAGTCAATTCTGTTTCATCAAGAATGGTTTGAGGGGTTCCTTTTATCACCTGGCCATTGGTATTCAGTTTATCAAGAATCATTCTTTTGTCATATCCAGGAGTTTCTTTCGTTCCTCTCGCTAATTCCTTCGCCATGCTTGAGATTTCTGCTTTGTAATTCTCAATATCTGTTTTAAAACCCAAATCCTTTGGAGAAAGAGTTTTAATAACTGCTTTTGTACTCGGATCGATAATATTAACAAAAACGGGTATCTCTACTTCTTGTTTCTTTCCTTCTACCTTTTTCTTGACAGTCTGTTTCTCTTGGATTCCTGTTGCTTTTGCTTCTTTTTCCTTAGTTATCTGCTCTGCGCACCCAGCTAAACCTATTAAACTAGCTGCTAATAAAAGTGAAATTGCCCAATTAATATTTACCATTTTCTCCCAAATTTTCCCCTCTGATTATAAATGGTTTAAAACCTATACTATTTTAGACGATTTCAAAAGGAAATTGTTTCAAACAATTTCCATATTCCCATAGTGAAAATATTAAACTTAATTTTATCATTTTGCCAAAAATAAAATAATGACTAAAGTACTAAAAGTGAATAAAAAAAGGAAATACGAACATATTAAAACCAGACTTGCTAGTTTTATGGGGGTGATAAAAATGTCTGTATATATTTATCAGACGTTTGAGATTAAACAGGAGAAATTTAAAGAGGGGATCGAGAATTTAAAAGAGATTAAAAAATATCGAAATGAAAATTACGACCATAAGATTGAGATTTTGACACCTGTGTCCGGTGAGGATCATACATATGCACTACTTTCAACCTATGAAGGATTAGCAGAGATGGAGTTACAAAATAAGAAAATGTTTGACGATGAAGAATATCTAAAGCTGATTGGTGATTTTTTTCTAGAAAATATTATTCAAGGCAGTATGTATACTCAGATTTACCGGACGATAAGTGAGAAGAAATAAAAGCTCATTAAACTTTAAAACGCACCGGTGAACATCACCAGTGCGTTTATGATCCTTGTATAATTAATGGGCATGGGTACCATGATGTCCAGTAAACAATCCATGATTATCAGGATTAAGCGCATTTAAGAAATAGCCAAGAATCATTTCTACAACCCCCACTACGAGGAAGGTCGGCTCCAACCAACTTTCCCAGCCAATCCAGTAAACTTGAGCAGAAATCCAAATTATCATCGCAACCCCGAGTAGTCCGGTAATTTTCCCTGCAAATCGATGGTTGATAAAAGATAAGAGTGCTGCAATTAAGCTACAAATTCCATTTACCGCAAGTAGCGTAATTCCAGGAATTAAGAAGTCCTCGAAGGGTGAATCCCTCAATAAATCGAGTGACATCCCAAGTCCAGAGCCGTCCGGCTCTAATACGAGTCCCATTCCAGCGGCAATAGCTCCTAACCCAATCAATGACAAAAACGCACCCGTTCCGTAAGATAAAACTTTGGTTTTGTTCATCTTCCCCATCTTCTTTCGAATAGATTTGGAAAATCTAAGCCGAAACGAATGGAGTCATTCTTTTCCACCTTTATTATAATCCTTTTTTCAAAAAAGGAAAAAAATAACTACTAATTATACGGGAACGTATGGGCGAATGACTCATATGGTATAATTAAGGCAGAAATTAGTTGTTCCTCAACCATACCTCTACATATTCCCCATTATAGCTGCAGTCAAAAATTGAATAATCAAATCGATTTCTGCTCCCTGTTTATGCAATGAAATAAAGGGGGAACAAAACATGTCAGAAATCTTCATTCTTGTTACAATTCTTGTCTTTACGATTTTTCTTGTCTTAGGAATCGTCTCCCACTTCAAAAGGACATCTGGTAAATGGATTTTCTTTACACTGTCTGCTCTAAGTTTCATCGTTGTTATTTTCATGTTGTTTTTCCAGGATTGGAACCTTTTTGACCAAAGTAACAATATTAAACCACCTAAGGTTGAAACACCTGCTAGTGGAGGGCAGAATAACGGACCTGACCCTGTAAAAGAGGAACCACCTGTTAAGGAGAATCCACCGCCTGAAAATCCATCCGAGGAAAAACCAGATAACCCGACTCCGGAAACACCAGAAAAAATTAATGTACCTGCAGATAAGTTGGTTAATTATCAAGTAGAAAAAGGAGACACTTTATACTCCATTGCCACTCGTGCAGAGGTTACTGTCGTAAAAATAAAGCAATGGAATAATCTAAAATCTGATACTATCAATGTTGGTCAGATTTTAAAACTTTATGGAAGCAATATCGAGCCCCCGCCTCCAGCAGAACCGCCAAAACAGGATCCTCCGCCTACAACAGCATCATCTGTGCTCATTTCAAACGGCAGCCTGCAGAAAAAAGAAATCGCTTTAACCTTCGATGCGGGCAGTGATGCTGCGGGTATTGCGATATTAGATGTTCTGAAAAAATATAACTTAAAAGCAACCTTTTTCCTTACCGGAAAATGGGTCGAGAAATTTCCAAACCTCGCAAAACGTATTGCCGATGAGGGGCATGAAATTGGGAACCATTCCTACTCCCATCCTGATGCCTTAAAAACCCCCTCCGGTGACTTTAAGCAAGATATTATCAAAGCAGAACAGGCCATTAAGACTAGCACTGGAAAATCGCCCCAACCATATTTCCGATTCCCATTCGGATCTTACAACGCAACCACATTAAAAACAGTTGGGGAAGCAGGCTACCGATATAGTATCCAATGGTCTCTTGATACTATCGACTGGCAGCAGCCCACTACAGAGGTTATCGTCTCACGTATAAAGGCGGGAGCAAGCAACGGTGATATCATTCTCATGCATATAGGCGGAATCAATACCCCGAAAGCTGTAGACACTGTCATACCATGGTTACAAGCACAAGGGTACCAATTAGTTACACTAACGGAACTGTTAAATTAAAACCACTAGGGCCATACCAAATGGCCCTTTTTGCATTTTTTAAAATATCTAATCATAAAATGGACAAGGAAGGTTAATGGAGGAGGAATTAATTTTGGAGGGTCTAACCGCTAATATGAGGGAATTATTCAATTACATATGAAAAAAACACTATTAACCTATTTCTGCTTACTATTTGGAGCCACTCTTCAAGGAATTTCAATGTCTGTTTTTTTATTTCCACACTCGATTCCTTCCGGTGGTGCCGCAGGACTGGCTATTTTACTGAACCATTGGTTCCATTTATCACTTGGATTTTCCTTATGGCTGGCCAATATCGTTTTTTTAATGTTCGCCCTAAAATATTTTGGATTTACCTGGACGATTCGAACCATTATTTCAGTTGCCACAACCTCAACAACGGTTAGCTTCCTAACCTCTCAAGTCCCCTTTCAACATATAAATTTATTGTTTGATATTGTAGGTGGGTCAATCTTTTTTGGGATAGGCGTTGGTTTACTGATTCGTGCTGGAGCCTCTAGCGGTGGCATGGTCATTCCGGCGTTAATGATTGCGAACTATAAGAATTGGAGCCCTGGAAAAGTGATGATGGGAATTAACTTCTTCATCTTTTTATTAACCGCCCTCGTCATCAATTATAAAATTGTTGTCTTTGCGATTATTTGCCAATTTTTCTCTACGAATATCATTGATTATATCTATCAATTCAAATTTCAAAAATTAAGTTTTTTAAGCGCATCATGGAGAAAAAGATAGAAGATCCCTGCTACTACAGGATCTTCTGTTCTTTTAAATAGGAAATAACTGCTTCTACTGATTGGTCAATTGAAAGTTTATCCGTTTCAATGATGATTTCTGGTTTATCTGGGATTTCATATGGGGAGGATATTCCCGTAAATTCAGGAATTTCGCCTTGTCTTGCTTTCACATATAACCCATTTGGATCCCGGTCCTCGCAAACGTGCAGAGGACATTTCACAAAAACCTCAATAAACTCTTCCGGTTGAAACAATTGACGGACAATCTCCCGATCCTCCTGAAACGGAGAAATAAACGCAGAAGATACAATTTGACCGCTGTCGATGAAGAGTTTCGCCACCTCTCCAATTCTACGAATATTCTCCTTTCGATCCTTAACCCTGAAACTTAAGTCACTGTTTAACCCATGACGGACATTGTCACCATCTAAAACATAACTATGAAAACCTTGCTGGTACAATTCATAATCAACTGCATTAGCCAAGGTAGATTTACCAGAACCTGATAAACCAGTAAACCATAGAACACAGCTTTTATGTCCATTTAATAGATGGCGGTCCTTTTTTGTAACCGCGGATTGATGCCAAGTAATGTTTCTATTTTTCATTTCCTACACCCTTTAGTTTTTGGTAAAAACTTCCTTCATCCCTTGAATGAGGATATCGACTACCTCTGGACGACTGAATTCCTTCGGCGGCTGCTCTCCGTTCTTCAACATCCCTCTTACTTTTGTTCCCGATAATATGACATGATGTTGTTTGTCATGAGGGCAAGTTTTTTCTGAAGCCATATTTTCGCATTTTTTGCAGTAAAAGCTATTTTCAAAAAAGAGCGGTTTGATGTCCATTTCTTCTTCTGTAAAATGGCTGAATATTTTTTGTGAATCATAAGTTCCATAATAATTCCCAACTCCGGCATGGTCTCTTCCGACAATAAAATGAGTACATCCAAAATTTTTCCGCACGATTGCGTGAAAAATAGCTTCTCTTGGTCCTGCATAACGCATGGCTGCCGGAAATACAGACAAAAACACCCTATCTTTTGGGTAATAGTTTTCAAGCAGGACTTGATAGCTTTTCATTCTAATTTCGCTTGGAATATCATCGGCCTTTGTCTCTCCGACAAGCGGGTTTAGGAAAAGTCCATCGACAGTCTCCAATGCGGATTTTTGAATATACTCATGTGCTCTGTGCACAGGATTGCGGGTTTGGAAACCGACAACCGTATTCCAGCCTAGTTCTTTAAATTTCTTCCTTGTTTGCAAAGGGTCCAAATAGTAGGCCGAAAACATTGTTTTGAGCGGCCGTTTTATAAGTGTAATCGGACCTCCGACATAAATTTCTGATCTGTCAAAAAGCTTTTTTACACCTGGGTGATTTAAATCCGATGTTCGATACACCATTTCTGCCTCGAATTTTTTATCAGGAATATACATTTCTTTAACGTCCATAACCCCATAAATCGTACCGAAATAAACTAAATTTATCGTATCTCCTGCTTTAATTTCCAGTGCCTTCATTTTATCGATTGCTAATGTAATTGGGATGGACCAAGGAAGTCCATTTGACAATCTCATGGTTTTCACAACTGAATCATAATCCGCTTTTCCCATAAATCCTTCAAGCGGGCTATAGGCTCCGTTTGCGATTAACTCCAGGTCACTTAATTCTAACTTATCAAGCTCAATCATTTTACGCGATAAATCTATCGGGTAAGTATGGTCTAAACGATATATTAATTTACCCCCGTGGGGCACACTTTCACTCACCATTCTTTCCTCCCAAAACCTTTCTATTGTTGATGAAGGCCGCATTCAATTTTCGAATATCCCGCCCAACGTCCTGATCGACTATCATTTGTTTCCTTAATTGCTTTCGTGCAAGTGGCACAGCCAATACTGGGATATCCATTATCATGTAAGGAATTATATGGGAGTTTGTTTAGATGGATATAGGTCATAATATCTTCCCAAGTCCAATGAATCAGAGGGCAAATTTTTATTTTATGGAATTTTTCATCTCGATTGATATAATTTGTGGTCCTTCTGGTTGGGGATTGTTCTCTTCTTAATCCGGAAATCCAAGCCTTCATATCATTTAAAGCATTTCTAAGGGGAACGACCTTTCTCATATGGCAGCAAAGGTTTGGATTATGCTTCCAAAGCTCTTCACCATACCATTTTTCCTGTTGTGTAAGCGTCATAACTGGTTTAATCAAATCGATTTGTAATGTTGGATAACGCTGCTTCACTTTCTCTATTAATTCATATGTTTCAGAAAAATGCAGTCCGGTATCAAGGAAAATAATTTTTGCGTTATTCTTAACCTTGTGGATTAAATCAATTAACACGATTCCCTCGGCTCCAAAGCTGCAGGCATAAACTATTTCATTCCCATATTCTTGGAAAGCCCATTTTAACACATCTAAAAAGTCTGGGTGCTTAACTAGAATTTCCGCCTCTTTTTGTTCATTCCAATTTTCATATGTCAGCAATTCCGACAATTTCACTCCCCCCAATTCTATCGAACCTTTTTATATGGACTGTATGGTGATGCATTCATTGTTTCCGATGGTGATTTTATTCATATTGTTTATATGTCCATATTGTTTATAGGAAACGATCGCTCTCATCCAAGAGCCATGACCAAATGCTAGAACATTAGGAGCATGCCTGTATTTTTCTATAAATACAACAATTCTTTCCTCTAAGTTTTGTATACTTTCCCCTAGAACAATATCCTTTGGTGATTCAGTCCACTTGTCTCCGAATTCTTCTATCATCTTTGCCTTTGGTACACCTTCAAAGATTCCAAAATCTAATTCGTCCAACAATTCTTCTGTTTCGCACTTATAACCGTAAAGTTGAGCTGTTTGATGGGTACGTTTTAAAGAACTAGCTAAAACATGATTAAATGGTGACCTACTTTGAAGGAGCAATTGATTATCGGCAATTTTTTTATCCACCTCAGCAGTAATGTCCGATATTTCAATATCCCTTCTCCCTTGAAGCCATGTCTTGATATTCCATTCAGTTGGAAGATGTCTGATTAAGGTAAGCTGCATCGTGTTCCTCCAGATAAAATGTTTCACTTCTAAGTCCTAAGCGTTGGGCTTCTAATACAAGCACATCTGATAGTTTTACATTTCCTAAATTAACGTTCGGTCCAATCTCGTTAATAAAGTACATTTGGTGTTTTGCGGAGGGAGCCTCAAAAATGATTTTATTATGATCGATATCTCTTAGTAATTCCTGTATTAAATCGGATTTAACGTTTCCGCACTGTTCATATATTCCCGAAGTACCCGAATCCCGGCCTTCTGTAATCACATAATGACAGCCAGCTTCTAATAAGAGCCGTATTTCCTTTCTCCATTCAGAGATTGGCATTTCTTTATGACAATCCTTTGATCCTACCTCTGAAATCACATGAAAATCCTTTTTAAAAAGAGAAATAAGATGGAGGCGTTCTTGTAATGGAATATCTATCGTTCCATTTGATATTTCGACCCAGTTTACACCTAATTCATTTAAATAGCTTTGATACTCCGTGAGTTTATTTTGATAATAGCATTTTTCAAATAAAGTGCCGCCGCAATAAGGGATTATGTTATATTGCCTATAAAGTTCTATTTTTTCCTTTATGTTAGGTGTAACCACTGCAGATCCGATGCCAATTTTAGCAATGTCAATATATGGGCTGTAATCAGCTAAAATATTTTTTAATTCACCAATTGGAGTTCCGAAATCGACAACTGAAGTCAGTCCATAGGTCCTGATTCCGGAAGTCCTTTTTGGCAAGGTTAAAAAATCCATAAGGATGCGCCTCCTCTATTTTTCTAGAATAGATTATTCGGAAATTGGGTAAATGTGTAAATAATGGGCCCATTCCTTAGAAAATAGGCATTTGTCTGAATAAATGAATGCCTGCCTTCAAACAATAAAAAAGCTAATTATTATAGTCAGGGGTGTACATTCAGTGCCGAAGCAAAAACATAAAGGCTTAACGATTTTCGCCATCGGTTCCATTCCGCTGATTCTTGTTCTGGGTAACTCGATGCTAATTCCGATTCTTCCAAAGATGAAAACAGAGCTGGATGTTTCACAATTTAAGATTAGTTTCATTATTTCGGTATTTTCATTCGCCGCTGCTATTTCTATACCTGTTTTGGGATACTTATCAGACAGGTTTTCGCGAAAGGCCGTCATTATTCCGGCGCTCATCTTATATGGAGCCGGCGGACTGTTAGCTGGAGCTGCCGCTGCCTGGTTCTCAAATTCTTATTTGTGGATATTAACTGGAAGAGTTATGCAGGGAATTGGCGCGGCGGGAACCGCACCAATAGCCATGGCACTTACTGGAGATTTGTTTAAAGGCGCAGAGCAAAGCAAAGTATTAGGCTTAGTAGAAGCGTCAAATGGTTTGGGGAAAGTCATTAGTCCTATCATTGGTTCGCTTTTGGCGCTTCTGTTTTGGTACGCTGTATTTTTCGCCTTTCCCGTTTTTTGCTTTATTTCTGTACTTTTAACCATTTTTTTTATCAAGGAAAAGAAAAAGGAAAAAGAGCCTCCGCCTATAGGCAAATATATCAAAGGGCTGATTTCCGTCTTTAAAACGGAAGGACGATGGTTATTTGCCGCCTATATTACAGGGGCAACTTGCCTATTTGCCCTTTTTGGAATTTTGTTCTACATTTCGGATATTCTTGAAAAAGATCATCAAATTGATGGTCTTTTAAAAGGAAGTATCCTTGCGATTCCCCTTTTATTTATGACGACAACCTCCTATGTAACCGGAAGTAAAATCGGGAAAAGAATGAAACGAATGAAGTCTTTAATTGTATTGGGCTTACTCTTAATGACGGCTTCATTTTCGACACTTATTTTATTTCATAAATTAGTTCCCTTCTTTACTGTTCTTGTCATAAGCAGTATTGGGACAGGACTTGTTCTACCCTGCATTAACAGTTTTATTACCGGGTCCGTTCCTGCTGACCGGAGAGGGTTTGTAACTTCTTTATATGGTTCTGTACGCTTTTTAGGTGTGGCCATTGGCCCGCCAATTTTTAGTAAATTAATGGAGTGGTCACGTACAGGGATGTTTCTAACAACGGCAGGATTAACATTGCTATGCTGCCTCCTTTGCCTCGTACTTATCCATGTAGCGAAAAAAGAACCTACAGAAAATAGCGACACTCTTTTCGAAAAATTACAGTTTACTTAGAAAAGCGGAAGCGCCTTGTTCAGCCCCGACAAGCATAAGACGCTCCCAAAAGGAAGGCGCTTTTTGCCTTCATTTTGGGAGTGGCTTAGACCAAAGAGGGGCTAGGCGCTGTAGCTAGACAGAAAAGGAATGATAGGATTGCAAATTTATTTTTCTCCTGAGGTGATTACACCTCAATTTCAAGTCCTAAATGTCGTTGACTCGAAAAACAAAGCGGTCGGAAATGTTGCTTTTTTGTTTGATGAAAAAAAGCTGTTCGTTTATGGAATTTTGGAAGAAGAAGGCGTTGGTGTTGATTTTAAAGATTTGGTGACCCCATATCTAAAAGGGTTAACAAAAGCAAAGCCAGGCCTTGATATTTTTACCTGCTTATATGTCGGTTGTAAAAAAATAAAACTGAATGACGAGGAAGAAAAATAAGAGGGAACTCAAAATAAATCTTTGAGTCCCCTCTTTTTTTATTAGCAAGACATTTGACCATTTCATAAATTAATGATGTAAATTCATCTTGTTATAGACAAATTCGGGGTGTGCCAAATGAGTATTGGTATCATTTTAATGGGTCTTTTCATCGGATTGCTAGTGGGACTGACAGGTGTGGGAGGTGCTGCATTATTAACACCTATTTTAATCTTGCTGGGTATTAATCCAGCGATTGCCGTAGGAACAGACCTAGTCTATAATTCGATCACGAAACTGTTTGGTTCGATTCAGCATTGGCGCCAAAAGACGATTAATCTCAGGTTGGTGAAATATTTGGCATTGGGCAGTATTCCAAGCGCCATCTTCGCAGTGGGGATGCTTCATCTTTTTGACTCCTTTTTTCACAATCAAGAACTGGTAATAAAGCATGCTCTAGGCTACGTGTTAATTTTAGTAGCAGTAACGACACTTATAAAGACCTTTGCGAAGGATAAATTTTCGTTAAATCATTTTCAAATGAAGCCAATCCATGAAAAAAGAATATTAACCATTGGTATTGGAGCCATTCTCGGATTTATCGTTGGATTAACCTCCATTGGCTCAGGTTCTTTATTTGCTTTAGCTATGTTATATCTTTATAAAATGAGGCCCTCTGAGCTGGTTGGGACTGATATCGCTCACGCCTTTTTATTAGTAACCGCCGCTGGATTAATGCATGCGGGAATTGGCAACGTCGATTATTTATTAATGCTCAATCTTTTGCTGGGCTCGATACCTGGTGTACTTATAGGAAGCACCTTGTCAGCTAAGATTCCGGCAAAACCACTGCGAACGATTATGGCGGTTATCATATTAATCAGTGGATTTAAACTAATATAACCTTTGCAGCACAGAAAAACACGGTAAACTAACCGTGTTTTTCTCATAAATCCATAGAGAAATAGCCCTTCTTCTCTTAACTTGAAAAACATGTCCTTTAATTGGAAAAATCAACATATAATGTGGTAGAAATGGTTGGTTACAGGAGGTTTGCATGTTTACAGTTATTGAAAAGGCCGTATTAGGAATGGCATTTTTAAGAATCATCTCAGGATGCATTGAGGTAATGGCGGCCATTCTCATGATAAAGTTTAATTCGGTGGAAAAAGCACTTATTGTTAATAGTACGTTAGCACTAGTGGGGCCGCTTATTTTAATTTTAACAACCACGATCGGTACGCTTAGCATTGTTGAAAAAATATCGTATCTCAAGATGCTGTGGATTTTCCTTGGAGTTAGTTTCATTTTAATAGGTGTGAAGTCTTAGAGCCTTCTCTTACCAACATTAGGAAGCTGAATAAACTTCCTATTTTTTTACTACTTTTGCATTAGATATTCTGTCAAAATAATAATTCGCTCCCCGGAATTTTAAAGGTGAACCAGACTTTAATCCATTAACCCATAAATAATTTCGACACTTTTTCTTACCTTTTCTGCGTTTTTCTATTTTGTAACCGTTTACAAGGATTACAATTGTTTTCTTAGCACCTTAAAAATGTCGGATGCGAAAATTCTGTCGAAATTCATCTTAATCTTTCATTTTCTGATATCTTATATTTAAAACACATACGTGTTATAATCTATGCAAATATTATTTTAATATTATAAATTTTAAAATAAGTCCAATTGACAGGAAGGAAGATCCATAAAAGACATGGTACCTAATGACACTGCTGTGATTCCGCAGCCTAAAACGTACGGCCCGCTTGGTAACCTCCCACAACTTGATTTACATAAACCAACTCAATCCATCATGAACCTTAGCTATGAATACGGCCCTATTTTTAAACTTAAATTCCCTACGGGGACAGGTATATTTATATCTTCTGCTGAATTAGTAGAAGATGCCTCCGATGAGTCACGTTTTGATAAGCTTGTCAATGCTCCGTTGCAAAAAGTAAGATCTTTTTCAGGAGATGGCCTTTTTACCAGTTGGACCAAGGAGGAAAATTGGCGCAAAGCTCATAATATTCTCCTTCCAAGTTTCAGTCAGAGTGCCATGAAGGGTTACCATTCGATGATGGTGGATATTGCTGTCCAACTCATCCAAAAATGGTCGAGGTTAAATTCTGATGAGAGCATTGATGTTTCTGAAGATATGACTCGTCTAACCTTAGATACGATTGGCTTATGCGGCTTCAACTATCGTTTTAACAGTTTTTACCGTGAAAAGCCGCACCGCTTTATTAAAAGTATGAGCCGTGCCCTTGACGAAGCCATGAATCAAAGTAATCGTCTAGGTATACATGATAAATTAATGGTAAAGAAAAAACAGCAATTTAAGCGTGATATTGAATACATGTTTTCTCTCGTTGACCGAATTATTGAAGAACGTAAAGCAAGTGAAGATCATGACGCAGAAGATCTACTTTCCCGGATGCTAAATAGTGCCGATCCAATAACTGGTGAAAAGCTGAGTGATGAAAATATCCGCTATCAAATTATTACCTTTTTGATTGCCGGACATGAAACAACAAGCGGATTACTTTCCTTTACCTTGTATTTTCTGATGAAACATCCTGAAATCCTGGCAAAGGCATATGATGAGGTGGATCGAGTACTAACTGGTACTATCCCAACCTATCAACAAGTACGTAGTTTGAAATACATTCGTATGATATTAAATGAGTCTTTAAGACTTTGGCCAACGGCACCACTCTTCTCTCTTTATGCAAAAGAAGATACGATGCTGGCTGGGAAGTATCCCCTAAAGAGACGTGATGTAGTTAATGTGTTTAACTTAAAACTTCATCGGGATACAGCAGCATGGGGGGATGATGTGGAGGAATTTAGACCGGAAAGATTTGAGGATCCTAAAACCGTCCCTCACCATGCTTATAAACCTTTCGGGAACGGCCAGCGTGCTTGTATTGGGCAGCAATTTGCCATGCATGAAGCTACTTTGTTAATTGCGATGATTTTAAAGAACTTCCAGCTTATTGATCATACCGATTATCAATTAACTGTCAAAGAAACATTAACGCTTAAACCGGATGGCTTAACGATGCAAGTTCGTCCACGTGAATCTCAAAATACGGATTCCTTATTATTTATTGAAACTGGTGAAGATACTAATAGACTAAAGAACCTTTTACCTCCAGTTAGTCAAGATACTATTGACTCCCATAATACTCCTTTTCTCGTGCTTTATGGATCTAATATGGGTACTGCAGAAGGGATTGCTAAGGATCTCGCGGTTACTGCTCGTTTCAAAGGATTCCAAAGTGAGGTGGCCCCACTTGATGAATTTGCAGGAAGGCTTCCTAAAGAAAGATTAGTAGTTATTATTTCCTCTTCTTATAATGGAAACCCACCAAAAAATGCCCGTAAATTTGTGAAGTGGCTTAAAGCAGAAGAAAAATCAGACTTCGAGGGTGTTCGATACGCTGTATTTGGTTGCGGTGACACCAATTGGGCAAGCACCTATCAAAGCATTCCTAATTTTATTGATGAAAGGCTTGCTGAAAAAGGAGCGACTCGGTTAGTCCAAAAGGGCCAAGGAGACGCTAGCAGTGAATTTGAAAAGCAGTTTGAAGATTGGCACGAACCATTTTGGCAACAAGTAAATGAGGCATATGGTTTGGAGATCAAAGAGGAGACTAATCAGTCAGCCAGCGGATTAACCATTCAATTTGTTAATGGAGAAACACTGGCACACGATAAGACTAGTTTACAGGAAAATGTTCATATTGAAGAACTCCAACATAATTCAGAAGAATTAGTGGACCGTGCTCTGAAGCGATATGGATTGGAAAGAAATGACCAATTGGTATTAACAGGAATGAAGCATGAAACCACACATCTTCCATTAGATTTTCCAGTTCGGGCTTGGGATTTACTTAGTTTTAGTGTGGACTTAGAGGAGATTGTCACTCATGAACAACTTCAAGAACTTGCTTCCTTTACTGTATGTCCTCCACATAAAAGAGAAATAGATTGCCTTCTCAATCAGGATGCATACAAAGCAAAAGTCCTAGAAAAAAGAACTTCAATGCTTTCCTTATTAGAAAAATACCCGGCTTGTGAACTTCCTTTCGAAAGGTTTATTGAGCTATTGTCACCGTTGAAGCAAACAAGTAAAACAAAGTAAAGCAAAAAAGAGGATGACAAGATTTTGCGTCACCTCTTTTTCTATTCTTTAAAAACAGATTGATTGTATTTTTTTAAAAACATGCCAAATGTCTGCCGTTCTTCATCAGTCCAAGTTCTTGTAACTTCCCCTACTCTTTTCATCCGTGTTTGTTTATCTTCTTTTAATTCTTTTAACCCTTGTTCCGTTATCTGGAGCGAATAGGCTCTACCATCGGTTTCGTCAGGAATTCGGGACAAATAGCCTTTTTGCTCCAATGCAGCAGCCTGTCTGCTTATGGTCGAAATATCTAACCGAAATTCTCCAGCCAATGCTTTCACACCAGCAGCACCTTTTGTGGCAATATGATGTAATAAAAGATAGGCAGAACGATCAAGATTACCAATTCTAGAAGAAGTTGAAGTGACACGACGAATAAGGATGGCTAATTCAAGTTCAATTGTTTCCAAGGAATCTTCCTTCATTCTTAACTACCTCACTAAAAAGATAATTTTCTATTCTAAATGATAACATACACATTTAAAGGTTAACACTATTGACTCATTCAAAAATAGTTGTATAATACAATTATATACTTTCATTATACAACTATTTTAATAAAAAAGAAAATGTTTTGGAGGGAGAGAAATGCAAGCACAAGATATCATGGTCAACCGTGTATATAAAGTAAAAGAAAATGATTCGGTTCGGGCTGTTATCGATAAATTTATTGAATATCAAATTAGCGGTCTCCCAATTGTAAACGACAGGAATGAAATCATCGGGTTTATTAGTGATGGCGATGTTTTACGCTATATCGGCAAACATGATGACCATATAGTTGATAGCCTATATTACGCATTTGTGATTACAGGCGATCAGGAAGAATTTGAAGATCGAATTGAACGGCTTTTAAATTTGAATGTAATGGAAATTGCTAAAAAGAAGGTTTTTAAAGTGTCATGGAAAGAGGATATTGAGAACATCGCAGCCTATTTAGGGAAAAAGCAAATTAAAAAAGTCCCTGTCGAGAAAAATGGGGTATTGGTAGGAATCATTAGCCGTGGGGATGTAATTAGAAATTTGTTTAAGACATTAGTTTAAAACGAAGGGATACTTTATAAAAGGGGAGAAATGTGAATGTCATCAACAACACAATCCGTTGCAAAAGGTACTTCAGAGGTATCTTCAGCGGCAAATTCTGAATCTAGTCTGCTTAAACAACCAAAGGCCGTTTGGGCCGTGTTTTTCGCTTGTATTATTGCCTTTATGGGACTCGGTCTTGTGGACCCGATCCTTCCGGCTATTGCCGAAAAACTTCATGCATCACAAAGCCAAGTAACCTTGCTTTTCACTAGCTATAATGCGGTCATGGCTGTAGCAATGCTAATTACTGGAATGATTTCTTCTAGACTTGGAATTAAATGGACGCTTATTCTGGGTATTATTATCATCGCTATTTTCTCTGCTCTAGGTGGTTTCTCGAATGGGATTTGGGCACTTGTTGGGCTCCGCGGTGGCTGGGGCTTAGGTAATGCTCTGTTTGTGGCCACTGCTTTAGCAGCTATTGTGTCGCTTTCAAAAAGTGGAACGGCCAAAGCGATTATTCTTTATGAAGCGGCGATTGGACTTGGGATTTCAGTCGGTCCTCTTCTTGGCGGCTGGTTAGGCGCCATGTCTTGGAGAGGTCCGTTCCTTGGTGTAGCATCTTTAATGATTATTGCATTCTTTGGTTTATTAATCTTAATGCCCAAAACCACCTCACAGAATGCTGTGCAAACTAAAACATCATTGGCGGATCCGTTTCGAGCATTAAAACATCGTTCATTACTTGTTTTCGGTATCGCAGCCGCATTGTATAACTTTGGGTTTTTCACTTTATTAGCTTATGCTCCATTTGTTATGGGCTTAGATGAACATGGATTAGGCTTTGTTTTCCTAGGCTGGGGAATTTTATTAGCTATTACTTCTGTTTTCATGGCACCAAAATTACAGGCACGATTTGGAACAATTAAATCTATGTGTGCGATGTTAATAATGTTTGCCCTTGTTTTAGTAGCAATGGGTGTTTGGACAACAACACAATGGGTAATCATCGCAGCGGTTGTCGTGGCTGGGGCTTTATTAGGTAATAATAATACTCTCATTACCACCGCAGTTATGAATGCTGCCCCAGTTGAACGCTCAACTGCCTCCGCAGCATACAGCTTTTTACGCTTTATCGGTGGCGCTATTGCTCCCTATACAGCTGGGAAATTAGCCGAAATTTACAATCCATCAGTACCATTTATCGTTGGAGCAGGATTTGTACTCGTTTCAGTATTGTTTATTTGGTTTAATAATAAGTATGTAAGTCACGTGGACAACGTTGGTGCCGGGCATTAATACAATAATAAATGTAGAGAAGGGATAGCTTAATTGCTATCCCTTCATCTTAATTTCACTTTCTAATCCCGTTGGTAGAAGAAAGTTGTTGTCTGTTTTTATTAAGTGGCTTCGTCGCTTTTGTACTCCAAAATATCACCTGGTTGACAATTCAAAGTCTTACATATCGCTTCTAATGTTGAAAAACGAACCGCTTTTGCTTTCCCATTTTTCAGAATGGAAAGATTCGCCATCGTAATCCCAACCCTCTCCGAAAGCTCCGTTACGCTCATTTTTCGTTTTGCTAACATCACATCAATATTAATAATAATTGCCATATCCTCCACCTCAGACCGTTAAATCATTTTCTGATTTTATATTAATAGCTTCTTGTAAAAGTCTTTGGAGAACAGCAGCAAAAACGGCGATCACCATAGAGGCGAAAATAATGACCATTCCAATTGGCATGAAACTTGGGGGGTCAATTTTTTTCGACATGAGATAGTAGAGTGGCATACCTAGCAAATACAAGGTACTGATCGTGATGGCACAGTATTTTATATTCTTTAAAGCCTTTACAGATAATTCCGAGAACGCTTGGTTCTTATCAATATAGCTTAAAAGTTGAAAAGCTTGATACAGAGCTAAGTAAAAAGGTATCGCTGCAGCGTACATATCGATTAAAACGAGAGATTTCATATAAGCAATATCTGGATACAATTCACCAGCAAAATTCCCAATCTTAGGTACCAAAAAAATGCACAATGCAAGCACTGCAATTCCAGCCAGAAAAATAATTACCTTTAAAAAAGTGGTAGAACCTCGTTTAACATCCAATTAAAACACCTCACTTATATAATAACAACATAATCCTATCATATAATTTATCGTTTTTCAATAAATATGTATTGTTTTTTATTGTATTATTATTGTTGTTGAAATATCTTTTTCATTTTAATCAAAAATAAAAAGCATTTCTCATTATAAAGAAATGCTCTTAACGAATTTTATTCACTAAATCCATACGACATATCATCCGGATCTGACCCAACGCGTTCATCCTTGTTTAGTCCATCAATTTTTTCCATTTCTTCAGGGGTTAACTCAAAATCAAAAATATCAGCATTCTCAATGATTCGCTGTTCTTTGATTGATTTTGGGATGGTAACAACTTTATTTTGCAAATCCCAGCGCAAAATCACTTGAGCGGCGGATTTACCATACTTAGCAGCCACTTCTGTAATAACTGGTTCATTCAATAACTGTCCTTGTTTAAGCGGTGACCATGCTTCAAGTTGGATCCCTTCTTTTTGACAAAAAGCAAGTAACTCCTTCTGTGTTAAATGAGGATGATATTCAACTTGGTTTACCATTGGTTTTATTTCAGCATCCTTTAATAACTCCTCTAAATGATGCACTTTAAAATTACTTACTCCAATCGCACGAACACGACCGTCTTTATACAGCTTTTCAAGTGCTTTCCACGTTTCCTTATATTTCGTTTTTCCTGGCCAGTGAATTAGGTATAAATCCAAATAGTCTAGTCCTAGCTTCTTTAAGCTTGTTTCGTATGCCTGCAGTGTTGAATCATAACCTTGATCAGAATTCCAGACCTTTGAAGTAATGAACAACTCTTCCCTTGGCACACCCGCTTCCCTAATCCCTTGGCCTACGCCCTCTTCGTTTTGGTAAATGGCAGCAGTATCTATGCTTTTATAGCCATTTTTAATAGCAGCCTTCACGGATTCGATTACCTCTGAACCTTCCTTTACTTTAAAAACTCCGAGACCAAACCATGGCATTTCTACGCCATTATGTAGGGTTGTTGTATCCTTTAAACTTGTTGGCATCTTTATTCTCCTTTCCTTGGCAAAAATTTACCTATTAAAAATACTATCTTAAATTGTGAAATCTATCCAATAACTATACTCACAAAAATACAAGCACCCTTTAAAGAGTGCTTGTCCATATCATTCTGTTGCTCGTTGCACAACAAGATCCTCAATTGCACGATGCCTGCTAAGTTGTCCCGTATGGATAATCCTTTGGCCTCGATTTTGCCTTATACGAACTTTTTGATTAACTTCATTTAAAAGAAGTCCAGAAAATAATAAATAAGGTACTACAATGATCTGTCCAGCTGCCGACTTACAGATATTTTCCAAACCTTCGTCCAGTCTAGGCTCAGTCGCTGCTAAATAACAAACAGAAATATTATCCACTCCAAGACGTTGTTGAATGCCATCGGAAATTTCTTTGAAGGCATGGTGTATACTTGGATCACTGCTTCCTCTTCCGACTATTAAGATGGAATCATTCGAGGATAAATCCAATACAGTTTCTCTTACAAGCTCAGCAATTCCATCAAGGAGAACACCCTGAACACCGAAAGGATCCTTCACATTTACCGAAACATGCGGATAATTCTCTCTTAAGGCCGATAGAGCATGAGGGATGTCTTCCTTAATATGACCGGCAGCCAAAAGGAACAGCGGAACGACAGTCACTTCCGTTGCTCCCCTTTCTACACAATGCCGAAAGCCTTCGTCAATATACGGGTGTGTAAGCTCCAGGAAACTAAATTCTTGAATAGGATATTGAATCCTTTCCATCACTCTTTTAATAAAAGTAATAGCTTCCTCCGCCCCTTTTTTTGAACGGGTTCCATGGCCAATGTATAGAATAGCCTTCACGGTGACTGCTCCCTTCGGTCGTAAAACTTCTATCCTTCTAGATTATGTTTTTCTCTCGTAAATAATTTAATACCTGTTCCACTGCTTCTCCAACGGAAACCTGATGAGAATGAATGGTGATTTCAGGTAGCTCAGGTGACTCATAAGGAGAATCAATACCGGTAAAATCCTTAATCTCGCCGCGGCGTGCTTTTGCGTATAGCTGCTTAGGGTCACGTCGTTCACATTCTTCAATTGGACAATCCACATAGACTTCGATGAATTCTCCCTCTTCAAATAACTCCCTTACCTGGTCACGATCAGAGCGGAATGGAGAAATAAAGGCCGTAGTAACAATTTTTCCACTATCCACAAACAGCTTAGCCACTTCTCCAATCCTGCGAATATTTTCCGTCCGGTCATGATCGGAAAAGCCAAGGTCTTTGTTTAGACCATGGCGGATGTTATCACCATCCAAAACATATTCGTTTATCCCTTGGCGGAATAATTCATTGGAGACAGCGTTAGCAATTGTCGACTTGCCAGAACCGGAGAGGCCAGTAAACCAAAGTGTACATCCTCCGTGTCCATTTTGTGCATTTCGATCAGTTTTGGTAATAGTTGTATCATGCCATGTGATATTCGTTGATTTATTCATCCTAGGACTCCTTAAACAGTTGTTTTTTCTCTCATGCCTTCGATTAATACTTCAACAACTTCTTTTCTACTGAAGGTTGACGGTGGAAGTTCCCCAGCGCGTAGCAATTCTCTAACCTTTGTACCAGAAAGAATGACACGATCTTCCGCTCCATGCGGGCAAGTTTTGTCAGAAGCCATACCATCACACTTTGTGCAGTAGAAGCTATGCTCAAAGAATAACGGTTTAATCCCTAGTTCTTCTTCTGTAAAGTTACTAAAAATGTGTTGAGCATCATATGTTCCATAATAATTGCCAACACCTGCATGGTCACGTCCGACGATAAAATGGGTGCATCCAAAGTTTTTGCGGGCAATCGCATGGAAAATTGCTTCCCTAGGGCCGGCATAACGCATTGCAGCAGGGTAAACCCCAAGCTGAACACGTTGTTTAGGATAATAGTTTTCTAGTAAAACACGGTAGCTTTTTAAGCGTACATCTGCTGGAACATCATCTGATTTTGTTTCACCAACTAGCGGATTAACAAACAGACCATCAACGGTTTCAAGAGCTGCTTTTTGAATATACTCATGAGCGCGGTGGATAGGGTTACGAGTTTGGAATCCAACGACCGTTTTCCAGCCCTTTTCTTCAAAAATCGCACGGGTTTGTTTTGGTTCAAACCAAACATCACCGAATACGCCTTTTTCAGGCTTTTTCACAAGGACAATTTCACCCGCAACATAAACAGGTCCTCTTTCAAATAAACGTTTTACTCCAGGATGAGCTAGTTCGTTTGTTTTGTATACTTCAAGTGCTTCTTTATCTAAATTTGGCTCATACCATTCTGAAACCGTAAGAACTCCATATACTTCGTTATTATTTATTAACTTAATTTCTTCCCCAGCAGTTAGAGTGCCAGCATATTCATATGATACAGGAAGCGTAACAGGAATTGACCAAATTGTACCGTCTGCCAATCGCATTCTGCTTACTACTGATTCATAATCCTCTTTCCCAAGAAAGCCTTTTAAAGGACTGAAAAGCCCAATCCCAATCAATTCAAGATCACTTAAGGCAATCGCATCAATTTCAAGTTCTTTTTCAATATTAGAAAAATCATAATAAGGATCAAATGCGTCTACAAGCTTTCCTCCGTGAGGCTTTGGTAAAAATGACATAGTTATCAACCTTTCTTCACTAGTTTAAATTCTTTTGTAATAGTTGTATCAGAAGCCCCACCAAGTGGAGAGGATCTTTTCATTAAAAACAATACACCAAAGACAGAGATTAACACGCCAACCATGACAATGATTGGATAAAAATTCTGAACAATGATTAATTGGATCAGGGTATAGGAAAGCACCATCGATAATACTGGCGATACCATCCAAACAGTAAGCAACTGAACGACAATATCCTTTTTTAGTACGGTTTTCCCATGCTTCGCAAACCCAATTCCAATAATCGATGACGTGGTGATTTGCGTTAGCGGTACCGGTATACCAAAAATCGACGCAGCTGTGACAATGCTTGCTCCTGTACCTGAAATCACACAGCCTTCTTCTAGCTTTAGAGTGGTAATTTTTTTACCATTCGTTTCAATTACTTTGTGACCGAGTAGGAAAGCGCCTAAGGCAACCGCCAAACCTCCCCAAAGCACACCGCTATCCGTTGACATTAACCCAGCTGCTACCAATGGGCCAACCGCATTGGCTACGTTGTTCATTCCGGCCGAGAATGCTTCGAACAATCCCATAATGACAACTATAACTGCTAAAATAGCCCCAGCTTTTGGCTTTTCAATAAAGAATTTAATAGGTTTCCATTTTAATAAGTAGGTTGCAATAATCGCAATCAGAAAAGCAGCAAATGGAGTTAAAAGCCAAAAGATGGCAATCCACAAAAGCTTTCCTGCGAAAACAGATTGGTAGACAATCCCTGCACCAACCACAGAACCAACTGCTACTTCACTGGTGGAAAGCGGGATCCCAAATGTATTTGCTAAAAACAACGACAACGCTGCCGAAGCCAAAACAATTAAGGCAATGGAATCTGTAAAGGTTTTGCTTGGAACAATCCCGCTGCCAATGGTTTTGACTACCTCTCCGCCGCCAAGCCAGGCGCCGAGAAAAACAGCGATTCCGCACAGGAGCAAGGCCAGCTGTTTTTTTACCACACCGGCACCGTATGAAATTCCCATAGACGCCGCCGCACCACTGGCACCGATATTCACTGCAAAAAACAATCCGATAGTAACAGCAACGACTGTAAGCGTTAGAACCCCCTCCTTATGATGAGTGTAAACCGCACTCAGTCTTACTACTTCCTGACCAGCGCCCTTCACGGGAATCACCGTTTGCACTTACAGCCTGGGTACAAGGGAAGCACCCGATACTTGGGTAATTACGGTCATGCAATTCGTTATATGGAAGGTCTTTCGCACGGATATAATCCCAAACTTCATCCCATGTCCAGTGAATTAACGGACAAATTTTGATATTTTGAAATTTGTCATCCTTGTTTAAAAATTGTGTATTTTGCCTCGTTGGTGACTGCTCGCGGCGAAGACCTGAAATCCAAGCTTCTTTTTGCGTCAGAGTTTCCCTAAGCGGAATTACTTTTCTAATTTGGCAGCATTGGTTTGGATCTCTTTTCCATAAGGCTGACCCATACTGTGCAGATTGTTCATCTAATGTAAGAGCAGGCTGTTTCTTTTCAATATTTAAAGTTGGGAAACGGGCCTGGATTTTATCGATGACATCATAGGTTTCTAAAAAATGCAGTCCCGTATCAAGAAAAACGATATGGGCATCCGGTTTCACTTGATGAATGATATCGATTAAAACAATTGCTTCGGCTCCAAAGCTGGAAGCATAAACAATTTTCTCTTCTGAATAATTGTTATAGGCCCACTCTAAAACACCGCGAGCTCCCTTTGTTTCATCTTCTATTGAAAATGAATCTGAAATCTGATTCCAATTTTCATAAGTAACTGTACTTGTCATAGCTTAAAAACCTCCTCTCAGTCTACAAAAAAAGCAGTCTTCCATCCATTTATGGTTGAGACCGCCTCTAGTTTTCTAGTCAGCGCGTTTATTTGATTGAAGACGTACTTTTTCATTTTTTTCAATTTGAATTACCTTGCCATCTTGAACCACTAGGGTGATGGAACCAAATTTTAAGGTGCCAAGCATTTGCTCAAGATGCGAAGCAATTTCTTGCCATTCTGATGGTTTCAGATAATTCGCCCCCCTTTTCACAAAAACGCCTCTCCCATCGAGGAAAGGCGTCTTTACATATGTAAAACACCTTATCTCCCAAAATGAATAACATTTTGCTGGAATTGGCACCTTTCAATCGCAGGTTGCCGGGCTTCAACGGGCCAGTCCCTCAGCCGCTCTAGATAAGCGATATTTGATTGTTGATGAGGTTAATCCTACTATACCAATAGGGATTAGTCAATATAATTAATTAAAATATTTTAACAATTTATTTTGTTTATACATTTGTAACAAGAATATTTACTGTACGCTGGGAAAAAACTACTCAAGAACCATTTATCAAATGACAAGGAGTTCATTTTTAATGGATAAAGAGTTATCTTATGGAGATGATTATAAATTCATTCCGGCTACCTCTATTGGCAGTGGAGTTGGGGTATCTGTTTTGCCAGATTTGTATTGTCACACCATTCAGATTGTTAATATTTGTTTAGTTGGCAATCCGGAATCCAAAGAGTTTGTATTGATTGATGCAGGTATGCCTGGTTCCTCTGATGAAATCATTTCGGTTACAGAGGAGCGTTTTGGTGCTGGAAGCAGACCAAAGGCGATTATTCTCACACACGGACATTTCGACCATGTCGGTGCGATTATTGAACTGGTGAATCATTGGCAAATCCCTGTATTTGCCCACGAATATGAATTACCCTACCTAACAGATAAGCAGAGTTATCCAGAACCAGATCCTACCGTTGAGGGAGGAATGGTTGCGAAAATGTCGCCTTTATTTCCAAATGAGCCAATCAATCTCGGAGCGAATGTTGAAAAGCTCCCTCCTGATGGAAGCGTTCCATATTTACCTGGTTTCCGCTGGATCCACACTCCTGGACACACTCCAGGGCACGTTTCTTTTTTCCGAGAGAATGATAGGGCCCTAATTGCGGGAGATGCTTTTATTAATGTAAAACAGGATTCTTTATATAAGGTAATCACCCAAGAACAAGGAATAAATGGACCGCCGAGATATTTTACAACCGACTGGCAGGCAGCCTGGGCATCAGTTAAGAAGCTAGAGGCTTTAAAACCTTCTGTTGCGGTTACAGGACATGGACTTCCAATTTCAGGAGACCAGCTTACAACTGGATTGAAAAAGCTAGTGAATGAGTTCGACCGCATAGCTATTCCAGACCATGGTAAGTATATTGATGGTAATCTACATTAAATACCCTTTTTCAGGCTGTCGAAAAACTCTCGATAGCCTTTTATTTCGCCTATTCACTTTAATAATTAACCGCGTTAATTTGTTATAATATTATTAGTTTGGGCTTTGGTACATGTCTGGTGATTGGCGCTCCAGGCACTTCGCTTTCCGCGGGCGTGCCGGGGAGCCTCCTCGGCGCAGATGCGCCTGTGGGGTCTCCCCTGCCCCGTACTCCCGCAGGAGTCTCCGTGCCTTCCGCGCCAATCACCAGAGTGTTTTCAATTTATTTCGTGAATGTATGAGAATTCATAGGCGGAGAATTTCCTGCTAATGTATATAGAGGAAGTTTAAGAAGCAGATATAAGCGAAGATATTCCGATTAACTACTCTAAATAAGACAAAATCCAAAGATTTGGATAATATAAACGGAAAAACTTCCTTTATTTTTAAGGAAATATGGATAATTCCCAATTTAAACGGAATTTTGCCGTTTATTTTTCAAACACAGTGAAATCAACATTCAGTAACAAAAGAGCCTTATTTTTAAAAGATGTTTATTGGTTATCCTTTCAGCATTTAGAAAAAGTATGTTGCAATACTCTAAGTTGATTTGCCTCCCTGTTGATTGGAGAGGAGGGCACTCGACTCCTGCGGGATAGAGAGGTCACTGGAGACCCCGCAGGCGCAAAGCGCCGAGGAGGCTCCAGGACCTCCCCGCGGAAAGCGAGTGCCCGGAGCGGAAATCAACAGGCCCAATTGCAGGGCCAATCTATAAATTTGGTATTTAGATTCTGACAACATAAAAAAATTGCCGAGAAAAATACCCTTTCTCGACAATCCTTTTATTTATACCATGATTTTGCAAATATCGTTTGTAAACTCCACTGGGTCATTAATTGGCAGACCTTCAATTAATAGTGCTTGATTGTACAAAAGGCTGGTGTATAATGATAATTTTTCTTTATCGTTCGCAAATGCATCTTTTAACGAATTAAACACCTCGTGATGTGTATTAATTTCCAATACCTTGTCGGCTTTAATATTCTGGTTGCCCGGCATAGCTTTTAAGATTTTTTCCATTTCGATGGTCACTTCACCGTCAGTAGTCAAGCACACTGGATGGCTCTTTAACCGCTTAGAAACTCTTACATCCTTAACCTTGTCTGAAAGGATGTTTTTCATATAATCAAATAAATCCTTGTTCTCAGTCTCATCTGAAGAGTCATTTTGCTTATCATCAGCGTCAATTCCCAAATCACCGCTAGAGACAGACTTGAATTCTTTTTCCTTGTAGTTCATAAGCATTTTAATAGCGAATTCGTCGATATCATCAGTAAAGTATAAAATTTCATAGCCTTTTTCTGCTACTAACTCTGTTTGTGGTAATTTTTCTATTCTTTCAATTGAATCACCAGTAGCATAATAAATATATTTTTGGTCTTCTGGCATTCTTGAAACGTACTCATCTAAGGTAACCATTTTCTTTTCTTTAGAAGAGTAGAACATCAGCAAGTCCTGTAATTCTTCTTTATTTGTTCCATAGTCACTGTAAACACCATATTTTAACTGTCTTCCAAATGACTTGTAAAATTCATCGTATTTTTCGCGTTCATTTTTCATTAAAGCCTGTAATTCACTTTTGATTTTTTTACTGATATTTTTTGCGATCAGCTTTAACTGGCGGTCATGCTGCAGCATTTCACGCGAAATATTAAGTGATAAATCCTCCGAATCGACCATTCCTTTGACAAAGCTAAAATAATCTGGCAGTAAGTCAGAGCATTTGTTCATGATTAATACGCCACTGGAATATAGCTCTAGGCCCTTTTCAAATTCAGGTGAATAATAGTCAAACGGAATGTTCTCTGGAATATAAAGGATGGCATTGTATCTTACTGCCCCATCTACACTGATATGGATATGCTTTAAAGGCTTATCAAAACCATAATGTTTTTCCGCATAGAAATTAGCATAATCCTCATCAGTAAGATCCTTTTTATTCTTGCGCCAAATTGGAACCATACTATTAATCGTTTGTTCCTCTAGATAATCCTCGTATTCATTTTCGCTTCCTTCTTTTAGCCTTCTTGAAGAAACCTCCATTTTAATTGGGTAGCGAATAAAGTCTGAGTATTTTTTGATGATCGATTTTAAACGATATTCTTCTAAATACTCATCATAATTCTCGTCTTCGGTATTCTCTTTAATTTTTAAGATAATTTCCGTACCTACGGAATCCTTATCACATGGCACAATCGTATATCCTTCTGCACCACGGGATTCCCACTTGTAGGCCGTATCGCTTCCTAAAGACTTACTAATGACGGTGACAACGTCAGCTACCATGAAGGCAGAATAAAAACCCACCCCAAATTGACCAATGATTTCGTGGCCATCCTTAACTTCATTTTCACTTTTAAAGGCTAGAGATCCGCTCTTGGCAATCGTACCAAGATTATTTTCGAGGTCTTCCTTCGTCATACCAATTCCAGTATCGGTAATCGTCAAGGTTCTGACTACCTTATCAGCTTCCACTTTTATGTAATAGCTGTCTTTATCAAACGTTAAAGAATCATCTGTTAACGCTTTGTAATAAAGTTTGTCAATCGCATCACTTGCATTTGAAATTAACTCTCGTAAAAAAATCTCACGATGTGTGTAGATCGAGTTAATCATCATGTCTAATAATCTTTTGGATTCTGCTTGAAACTGTTTTGTTTCCATAAACACGGCTCCTTTCAATTTTAACCATAGCAATCTCGGGCATAAAAATAAACACTTAGCACTCTTTCAACTTGAGTGCTAACCATTATTTTAAATAACATAAATATGTTATTTAGTCAATTCCTTTAAGTAGTGATTGCTTAGCTTTTATACTACCGCAGCCTATGTCCTAGTCTAAATAAATTAACGAAAAAAGAAGGATTTTTAATTCTTTTGTCAAAATTAATCGAAAGAAACTACGACTTTGGTGAGGGATAAGATGTGCAGAATCTAGGTAGGAAGATACAACAATCATGCGAAGATTTAGCTTCAAAAGCATTACAAATATCTAATAAAGGAACACATTTCTTTCAACAAAATCAATATTCATATCAAAAAAATGTTCATGAAAATCTATTATTCCTTTTTGGAGAGTATTTAATCTCAATGGACGAAAGCATTAAGGATGATTTTATTAAATTTGCCAATATTTATGGTCAACAAACTATAAGTAATGGTTCTTCAATGGATGAGTCAATTAATTTTATTTATACGTCCCGTTTTGTTCTTATTGAATTTCTAGAAAACGAGATTACGAATAAGACTATTTCTGTGGAAATCCTTTTTAAGGTAATAAAAATAGTAGAGCCAATATTTCAGCTTATTTCAAATACGATCATGAGTCATCATCATGATAATCTTTCAACAACCAAATTTGCACTTGATGAATCAAATAAAGACCTAAAAACAACCTTAAAGGAATTATCTGACCTAAGAAACGCCTTAAACCAAGCAACAATTTTTTCCATATCTGACAATAATGATAAAATGGTTTATGTGAATGATAATTTTTGTACTTTATATAAATACGGCAAGGAGGAATTGATTGGTAATAGTCATTGGATGTTATTTTCAGACTGTCATACTAAGGAATTCTTTGATGAAATCTGGCAAACCATTCAACGTGGGGAAGTCTGGACTGGAGAAATATTAAATAAGGCAAAAGATGGAACCATTTACTGTGTTGATACAACAATGGTCCCGTTTATTGATCAAAATGGGAAAACCTATCAACACATATCCATTCAGTACGATGTTACAGAAAAAAAGAAAGCGGAAGAAATGCTTTTAAAAACAGAGAAATTATCGATGGTGGGAGAATTAGCTGCTGGCATCGCGCATGAAATTCGAAATCCCCTAACTACCATAAAAGGTTTTGTCCAATTATTAGCCGAATCGGAAAAAGGTAAAAATTACTCCAATACTATTTTAGAAGAAATAGAAAGAATAAACTTTATCGTTAATGAATTTATGGTCTTCGCCAAGCCTCACACCACCTACTTTAGTAGGTGCAATATTATTGAAATTATAAAGAGTGTTCTTAAATTTTTGGAACCTGAAGCCCTTTTAAAAAATGTTATCATTGAGACTAATTTTTCTTCATCAGATTTATGGATCTCCGGAGAAAAAAATCAATTAAGGCAAGTTTTTCTAAATATCCTTAAAAATGCAATAGAAGCTACAATGCCGTATGGCGGGACAGTAAAAATATACGTTGAACGATTGAATAATGAAATTGTGATTTCAATAGAAGATAACGGGAGTGGCATGACTGAAGAACAGGTTAAAAAAATCGGAGAACCATTTTATACCACGAAAGAGACCGGTAACGGATTAGGACTGATGGTAAGTTATAAAATTATACATAACCATAAAGGAATCATCCAAGTTGAGAGTATTCCAGATATAGGTACGAAGTTTGTCCTTTCATTTCCATCCTACGAGAACCAATGAATAAAAGTTAAGTAAACGCAGATTGGAGGAAAAAAGATGAAATGGATTTTTCCATTTATCTCATTTATCGGTGGTGCAGCGATAGCGATTCAAGCTCAAATTAATGGCGGCTTAGGTAAAAAAACAGGAGCCTTGGAAGCCGCATTTATCTCATTTTCCATAGGAGCTCTTGCCCTATTCTTTTTTATCCTGTTCTTTGGAAAAGGCCAATTAGGGGCTCTTTTTTCAGTACCCAAATGGCAGCTGATTGGAGGGCTGCTAGGTGCTTTATATGTAAGCATCATGGTTCTAGTTGTGCCAAAAATCGGGGTAGCCCCCACAATGGCTGCCGTCATAGGTGGACAATTAATCATCGGGGTGTTAATTGATCATTTTGGCCTTTTCGGAGGAAAAACCATTCCGATCGATACAAAAAAGATAATTGGCATTATCCTTTTATTCACTTCTGTATTTTTGTTTCAAAAAAGGTAATGTTTCAAGATTAATTCATAACCCGCATACTTTAAAAATAAACTTTATAGATGTATTTGTCCCAAATCCGCTAGGGGGGAGTTTATGTTGAATTTTTTTT
Source organism: Neobacillus pocheonensis (assembly GCF_050477905.1). Taxonomy (NCBI): domain Bacteria; kingdom Bacillati; phylum Bacillota; class Bacilli; order Caryophanales; family Bacillaceae; genus Neobacillus; species Neobacillus pocheonensis. The sequence continues at coordinate 33,690 of NZ_JBCNAD010000044.1, forward strand.
CTTTTAGAAAAAGGCAGAAAGAAAATAATATAAACTCTCTAATTGAAACGAAACTTGATCGGATAATTGAGTTACTTGAAAAGAGTCAAAAGGAGAGCGGCGAAAAAAATATTCAATTTGATCATGTTCAAATTGAATACCTCGAGAACATCGTGTTCCGCTTAGATAATATTGAGATTGACGAGTTAAGCGGGAAATTAATTATCGGAAATAATATCGGCAGCACCGAAGACCTGGCAGAGCCACTTGTTCTAAAGATTGACAAGGAAAAAGCAAAAAAGGAAGCAATGTCAGACACCACCTCCTTTAATCAAGAAAAAATAGTCAAAACGCCGAAAGGTTTTCGTGTTCGTAACGAGGATTAGTAAATTATTCCTTCTTTATATGGGCAATTTTGATATCCTGATCATCAATAATGGCATCAATCTGATCTTGATCATTATTTATATTGAGATTATTTAATACTCGATTTTGGTTTCCAAATAAACTTCCTTGTGAATAGTTAGCCTTCTCATTTGCATCCATCCCCGTCACATGACCCTTCCCAACGAAAACGGCGCTATTATCTATCATGGTATTAACATTAATACTTTCAAGCGTAAGATTTGTTGGGGAATCTTCATTCCCAGGATATTCTAAAGATAAATTAATATCACGATCATCAATAGGCGTATCAATAAAATCAGGGTCAATTAATATAGAGATATTTTGATAAAGAAGATTCGATTGCCCGCTAATACCACCAATTACACTATTCTCCTTACCATGTGCACTCCAGCCGATAGCGTTATTTCGTTCCCCAATAAAAATGCCAGATTGTCTTTGCATGGTTTGGACATTAATATTCCCTAGAAAATTAATTTGCGAAGATTTTAACATAAATGTTTCACCACGTTTTGTATTATTATCTTCCTATTTTAATTAATGTACATTATGTTTATGGTGCAAAATGGTGACACCCAACTAGCAACGAGGAAAGATTGTGTCATTCGCCCATTTTATGAATACGATAAAATAAATGGAAATGGGATGAGGAGATTTTATGATTAATATAACACTTGGCAATATCGCCATAGCAAAAATGAGTCATTCCTCTGGTATGTTTATTGGTGAAAAAAACACCCTTTCAAAATTTCAATATAAAACTGATGTAAATGATTTAGTTGGAGTCATTTCCGGAGATGAAAATAAGCTTACCGAAAATCGGTGGGTTAAAAACAAAGTGCATGCGGAGGATGAATAAATATGGGCTCCCCTATTTTATCTCCAACCTTTCATATTGGAACGATTAAAATCGGGAGCATTGAAGGGGCGTCCTGTTTTAGTATCGGGAACAATTTTATTGAAGACTTTAAAAACAACAAAAAACATAACCAGGGACTTGGGAACATTCATGGCGATCGAAATAACCTTGCCCATACCAATGCTTCGCTTACAAATTATGAACGTGACCCATTGAAAAGAAAACAAGAAAAGGAAGCACGAAAATTACAAAAGATGGGCAAAAATAAACAACAAACCCAGGATTGAAACGGGTTTGTTGTTTTTAATTGTTCCATATTCTTCTATGCGTTTCCACCTATACTCGGTTTAAAATCCTGGTCAAAAATAACGCCATCCATGACTTCAAAGCTATCTGCATTATTAATTAAATTACCTGATACGATATTGCCTATACCGTAAGAACCCCCAATCCCTAAATTATATTTTCTGTTGGCATCCATCCCGGTCACGACCGATTCACCGACAAAGATGGCCGCACTAGGCTGCTGGGAATTAACATTCATAATTCCTAAATTAATTACTGAGGGCACCCCAATTTCCTCCTATTCAAACTCTCCTTAACTGTAAACATTTTATGTTTTATTATCAGGTTCGGTGAAGATATGACTAGAATCATTACAATAGGATTATTTCTTTGGGTAATTGAACAGTAGTCAGAATTTCTAACTCTGTTAATCGCTTATAAGTATAAGAAGACCCGTTTAATAACTTTTTATCAATGTATGCTGGATGACACATAACTTCAACCGTCAGACCCTCATACATACCACCACTTAGATTGGAAAAGTAATCTGGTCTAACCCCTTCGCCATAAAAATCGGACAAGGATACGTCAGTGAAGAATCTAACTTCAGGAATAGAAATATACCCATTCCTTCGCACAGGCAGGTCATATTTAAGAGATAATTTCTTAACCACAGGATACAATTCTTTCAATGTATGAACATGATGGTGGCTATCCAGATGGGTCGGTTTTAAACCTGAACTGATAAATCGGTCAATCTGAGCGGTCCATTCACTTTCCAGTTCCTGAAGCGAAATATCATTTGGATTAAAAGCAGACAAGGAAGTAAATTGCCCCTTATCATCAACCAATGATGGTACGTTGTCTAGAATTGGTTTCCCGCATGTAAGGACAAGATGAATTCCTACACGGAAATCTGGAAATTGTTTAGCCAATTGAATTGCATGTTCAGTACCATCCATATTCATCATCATCGTAGTTGAATTTACAATGCCATACAAAAAGCTGTCTACAATTCCATGGTTTACTCCCCGGCTGAAGCCAAAATCATCAGCGTTAACAATTAAATTTATCATTGTTTTTTCACCTAATTGATTTATTGATAGATTAAAGTCTATTATAAAGTTCGACCATCTCTGCTGCAAAATCCTTTACAGTGATCGCATTCATTAAATGATCTTGAGCATGAACCATTAAAAGAGAAATCTCCGTTTTTTCTCCCCTAATCTCCGCTTGAATGAGAGAGGTTTGAATATGATGCGCCTCATTTAAGGCGTTTTCTGCTTCCTTCAATTTTTCTCTTGCCTCTGCAAATTCTCCTTGTCTTGCAGCCTGTACAGCTTCCATCGCCGAACTTCGGCCATTGCCGCCATGCAAGATGATTTGAAAAATGATAGTTTCTAATTTTTCCATTCCATTTCCCCCCTCTTTTAAAATTGCGGCAGGTATTCCTTGTGTGCTTCTAGCATTTCGTCCAAAATAACTTTGGCCAGACGATCACTTGGAACAAGAGGGTTGATGGTCATGGCCAGTAAAGCCGTTGCATAATCCCCGCTGATGGCAGCTTCAATCGCAACCCTTTCAAAAGATTTAATTTGCTGAACAAGTCCACGGACTTGTATTGGTAATTCACCAACAGAAATAGGTTTTGGTCCATCCTTTGTAATGATACAGCTTAGTTCCACAGCAGAATCATATGGCAGACTTGAAATGGCACCTCTGTTTATCGTGTTAACAGCCTGTATGTCACGCTTATCGGTATACATGGAGTGAATGAGCCTAACAGCAGCATCACTATAGTAGGCGCCGCCTCTTTTCTCTAGTTGAGGCGGCTTAATGGCTAAATGAGGGTCTTTATATAACTCAAACAGTTCATCTTCCAGCCTTTTTACTACCTCTGAACGGGTGCCGCCTTCTTTGTAGTTTTTCAATTCTTTTTCAAGCATGTCTCCTGATTTATAATAATAATTGTGATATGGACATGGAAAAACATCTAATGCCTTTAAAAAATCTGGCTCCCACCCCATCGCATGTATGTTTTGCATCGTGATACTTTTTTCAGGGTCATTTATTAAGGAAATGACTTGGTCTTTAACAGATACACCATCGACAAAAACATTCAATCCGTAAACCATATGGTTTAATCCAGCAAAATCAATTCTGACTCTGTGATGGTCCACTCCCAATAGCTTGGCAACGCCCATTTCCATCCCGATTGGTACATTGCACAACCCCACTACTCTATGAATATTACTGAAACGGAGTACAGCCTCCGTAACCATTCCAGCAGGATTTGTAAAGTTTATCAACCAAGCATTCGGACAAAGCTCCTCCATATCCCGGCAAATATCAAGAATAACAGGGATGGTCCTAAAAGCTTTAAATAATCCTCCTGGCCCATTCGTTTCCTGACCAAGTACACCGTGCTTCAGCGGAATACTCTCATCCTTTTTACGAGCCTCCAGTAATCCCACACGAAATTGAGTGGTTACGAAGTCGGCGGACTTTAATGCTTCTTTACGATCTAAAGTTAGATGGATTTTAATCGGAACCCCTGCTTTTTCCACCATTCTTTTTGCTAGATTTCCGACGATTTCAAGTTTTTCCTTTCCTGCTTCTACGTCCACCAGCCATAATTCACTTATAGGAAGTTCGTGATAATATTTAATAAAACCTTCAATTAGTTCAGGGGTATAACTGGAACCTCCGCCAATCGTTACGATTTTTAGTCCTTGTTTCATTTTTTTACACCTCTGGTTGAAATATTATCTAGATATTTAAGGTATCAGTAGATTGAGATGATGCATTAGCCTTTTCTTTTCTTGCATCCATCCGTCCCTGGGCGATGACGAATGGCAGATAAATGACGATCGAAATACCTAAATTTACTGCCGCCAAAATCGCACCGGAAATATGTCCACCAGTTGCTAATAATCCTCCTACTATGGCAGGAGTCACCCAAGGGATATCAGCGACAACTGGATGAACCAAGCCTAGGCTAATAGATAAATAGGATACAATGGTCATGATAATTGGGCCTAGGATGAACGGAATGAACCAGATTGGGTTTAATACAATCGGCAATCCGAAAAGAATGGGTTCATTTATTTGGAAGATTCCCGGAGGAGTCCCTAACGCTATTAATTGCTTATTACGTTTGCGCCCGGCGATAATCATGGCTATCAATAATCCTAAAGTGGCACCGGAACCGCCTAAATAAACAAAAGCATCCAAGAATGAGCCTGAAAGGACGTGATATTTACTTAAATCGTCTACTCCTTGTGCATACATATTGACATTTTCTTGCCCTAACTTAGTCATTAATGGAGTTGTAATTCCTCCAAGGATGTTTGGACCGTGCAGACCAAGGATCCAAAACCCATGCACCAATAATACGATTAACACAGCAAACCACATGGAATCTACAGCACCAGTAAGCGGTGAAACAAGTACTTTATTGATCCAGTCGTTTAAATAAGCGCCATCACTAATAAATTTGCGTAAGACAAGGCCAAAAAGTCCCGTAATAAAAATGGTGGCCATCCCTGGGAGAAGCTTGGCAAATGAACGAGCGACTGCTGGCGGCACTCCATCAGGCAATTTAATCACTAAATATTTGACCTTTGCTAATCGGACAAAAACTTCAGTAGCTGCAATCGAAACAATAATACCGGTGAATAAGGCTGTGGCATTAAAATAATTCCAGCCAATAAAACCCCAGGCCCCACCAGTAACCGCTTCTCCCCCTTCTGGAGTGATGGTAACGTTTGCCACTTGAGGAATCAGTAAAAAGAAAGATGCGCCCGCTACAAGCATCGCTTCAAAACCATCGTCACCATAGGATTTTGCCAATTTATGAGCAATGCCGAATACCGCAAATATGGTCATGAAGGCAAGGGTTCCCCACCAGATATCTCCACCCAATGTGGTCCACGTTTCACCGAATAGGGAAATCATGAATTTTTCATAATATTTACCAATTCCAGGTACTTTTCCAAGGTTGTTTAAAAGGACTGCTAACGAACCAATCATGGTAATCGCGATCATTCCGACTAATGCGTCACGAATAGCAAGAAGGTGCCTGTTGTTACCTAGCTTATTTGCGAAAGGCATAATAAATTTATCGATAAAATTCATCATGTTTTCTACTCCCCTTTAATTAGATTAATGGCTTGCTTTAAAACTTCCTCTCCATTGCATAGGCCATAATGCATCGGGTTAATGGAATCTACCGGAATCCCCTGCTTTTCCCCAGTCTTTTTAAGTTGCGCCAGCATATATCTAACTTGTGGACCAAGCAGCAGCACGTCTGCCTTGCTTATTTGATCATTGATTTCAGTAGATCCAACAGCCCAAATTTTACAATCTAACCCTTGCGATTTTGCACTTGCTTCCATTTTGGTAACCAATAAACTCGTAGACATACCAGCTGAACAGCATAATAAAATGTTCATTCATATCCTCCTAAAGAAAGCGATTACATAAAATTGATGATTGCAAAAGACTGTGAATAAAAAGATTGAATAAAAGTAACCGGAACCTCCTTTCATCAATAATGCAAAAAGAAACCCATTTCGAAAAAGCAGTATGGCAATGTGTTAATCCCATTGTAATGACAATTCAGAATATTTACAATACAATTTTAAAATATTTGTTATTGCTTTTGTAATTTGTTATAACAAATTTTAAAATTTGTATTTTACCAGTATAATTCATTCGATTTTTTTGATAATCTATAGATATTGAGGGGGAAGTTCAAAATGATAGAAGATGCGAAAGATGGAAGTGCCCTGCACCTTAAAGTAAAGGATGCAATCATCCAGTTGATTAACGACGGAGAGTATAAACCGAACTCACAGCTGCCAACTGAGGCTGAATTTTGCGATAAATATGGAGTAAGCAGGACCACTGTCCGGTCTGCCTTACAACAATTAGCAGTAGAGGGCTATGTCTATCGTAAACGAGGCAGTGGAACCTTTGTATCTGCAAATAAAGTGAAACAAAGCTTAACTACGACCGTTGATCAATTTTCCAGTCAAATTTCCATGCAGGGAAAAAAACCAGCAATCAAGGTAATACAATTAGAAGTGATACCAGCAGACGAATTTCTCAGTGAGCAATTACAAATTCAAGAAGGTGAACCAGTGAATGTGCTTGAAAGGATACGTTACGTAAATGAAGAGCCCATTCAGTTTGAAACTGCCTATTTACCTTGGTATAAAACCCCGGCCTTAAATAAACAAGAGTGCGAAAAATCATTATATAATTTATTACTAACTCAATTTAAATTGAAAATTGACAAGACAATTGAATCCCTTGAATTGTTTATCGCTGATCAAGAGGCCGCAGAAAAGCTCCATATCAATGTTGGTGACCCCTGCTTTTCGCTCGATACTTTTGCCTATCTTGTTGATGGATCCATCATAGAATTTTCGAAGACCATTTATCGTGGTGATTTGGCCCATTTTGTCATTGAACGAAATTACTAACAAAAAAAGGAATGAGCAATGAATATGTCATTGCTCATTCCTTTTAACATTATACGAAATTCTTATTCGGTAATTTTTTATGAAGCAAACTCCTATTTTTTCTTTTTGCCAATCTTCTCGTTTTTTCACTTTCGTACAAATAATGGACAACAAAGTATGAAGCCACTCCTAAAATGATGCCGAAAAAAGTCATTCCGATTAAAACATGCACCCCACCGTGAAGAAGAGTTAATAAAGTACTAAAGTCACCATGCATTAAATTTTGGAAAGAAAATGGTGTATGATGGCCAACCTTAACTTTCATTGGAAGGATCAACTTCCCGATTTTTCTTGCAAAAGGTAATAAAATAATCGGTAAAAATGTCAGTTTTCCAATCACGTTCCCAATGACAGATGCCGGTAATGAGCCTTTAGCTAAACGAACAATCGGAATAAATAATATATAGATAAGCGATGCAGTTGAAATCACTAACATTTCTAATCCGAAGCCAATCGCAAAACCCAATGATACCTTTTTTGCTCCGCCAGAAGACCGCAAAAGCTTCACATAATTCAGTTTAAAAGCCCTTCCAATTCGTGTGAAAAAATTATATTTTTTTTGATTTATCTTCATAGGTCACCCCGTCTTGAAAACAAGTATGGTCATTTTTGTAAAAAAGTTAAATATTCAAGGCCAGGCCCAAATTCTTAAATATGGTTAATGAATTAAATGTTTCTACTAACAATATATCATAAAATGAGCCTTTTGTTCTAAAATGATAATTAACAATTTCAGGGGATTTTAAATTTTCTCACACATTAAAAAAACCTCTTCCATTTTTATTAAGAAAGAGGTTAATTTGAACTAGTTACGCTTAAAGCCTTCTTCAACCAAAAACATTTCTGCTTCCTCGTAGGTACTAAAGGTTTCTTCCAGATTAAGTCCAAAATAAATATTCCAGGCTTCGTCTTCATTAATTAAAAGAAGTTGCTCATTTTCTGAGTTAATCCAGCGCTCTTCTTGATTTTCCCCAATAATCGCAGTCTCTGTTATTGGTTTTTCAACTGGTGATAAACTGATAATGGATTCTTTAATTATTTGTGATAATTCCTTTTCAGAGAAGTCACGTATATTTGTCATACCTTTATCATTGGTTTGATAATTAGGCAGCTGTCCAGCATATACAAAGCCATTTCCATTTGGATGCAAGTGATAAACAACATTTTTCTTATCTGAAACACTTTCGTTAAATTGAAAATTTACTCGGCCAAGTGAAACATTAACTCTCTCAAGTTCAGGAAATGCTTCTATTATTGCAAGTTTTTCTTCAAAAGTTAGCATGGTAGCCTCCATATGTTTAGTTAAAGCTATTTTAGCATAAAAAGAGCGAATGGAAACCCTTATTGCTTCCCGTTTTGTTCTTTCAGCTATATTTCGGTCGTCAATAACCCTGATTGCCTACTCGTTTAGTCCTTATCAGCTAAATTTCGGTCGCCAATTACCTGGTTTGGTTACCCATTTCGATCTTGGTCTTTTTGTGACTGTATCCAACGAAAAAAGTGGGCGATGGTCACGATCCAGTGTTGGCTTGTTTTAACACTTTTTGTCGGACATAACTAACGTTTCTTATTTTTCAATCATACAAAATCCAGTTTGGGACCTATTCGCAAGTTATAAAAAAGGCAGCTATCTCAGTAATGTAGCAAGAGACCTGATAAAAATTACTACGGATTATTGGTTAAAAAAAATTGAGAATGAAAGTTATGTATGTCATGTACTTTTAGTTAACAGATGGAAATTACTATTTCTTTGAAATTAATAAAAAGGCTCAGTTAAACATGGATGTTGAATCCGCTCCAGGCGCTTCGTTTACCGCGGGCGGTATGGGGAGTCTCCTCGTACTCCTGCAGGAGTCTTCGCGCCCTCCACTCCAATCAACAGAGCTAAATAATCAACATTTTCCAATAACACAGCCAATATAAAAAGTACCTCTGCCGACAGAGATACTTTTAGAAATTAAACCTATTTAGACGCCGGTGCTAGAGCGACTTCGGGTGCTGTTACTTTGTCATAAAAATCCACGAATTTATCTCGCTCAGCGCTATCACGGTAAGCCATAGCCACACGTGGATGTTCATTAAGGACACCTGAAATCATATAAGGAATGATGTAGCCCCACTCCCATTTTTCCCGCATCGATAACATGTGTTTTTCGATTATGCCAAGAACAGGTTTAAGCTCATAGCTTGGTTTCTGTATGTAGCTGACAAGAAGCTCCGTGTTACAGTTACCAGCAGCACGCCCCATACCATATACAGACGAATCAAGGAAGGTAACCCCATTGCGAATGGCCATTAATGTATTGGCGAATGCCAACTGCATATTGTTATGCGTATGGATTCCAAGCTGTTTGTTATGAATCATCTCTTTAAACTTTTTTACTTGGTGCTCAATATCCACTGGGTCTAAGCTTCCAAAGGAATCTACGATGTATACAACATCTACTGGGCTCTCCTTTATCATTTCAAACGCTTTAATAAGCTGTTGTTCAGGCACGCTTGATAAAGCCATAATGTTTAGCGAAGTCTCATAGCCTAAATCATGGAACATTTGCACAAGCTCTAAACCTTTATCTACTTCGCGAATATAGCAAGCCACACGAATCATATCTAAAACACTTTGCTCACGAGGTAGGATATCATTAGGATCCACTCGCCCAATATCTACTAATGCAGATAGTTTCGTAAACTTTTTCATAGGGATAATTTCTTTCAAGAAATTATCATCAAGAAATCTCCAAGGATTTGGCTCAGTCGCTTTTAGAAGTTTAGGAGAATTCTTATAGCCAATCTCCATGTATTCAACCCCAGCCTCACTTAGGCCATTATACAAGTCTTGGACAAACTCAACACTGAAATCCCAATTGTTTACTAATCCCCCATCACGAATGGTACAGTCTAAGATTTTACTTTTCCGTTCCACGCTTGTAACCTCCCCAATTTATTTATCAATATTATTTTTCACTTTCGCGCTTTTATGTATTAAAAACTCTTATCAAGGTTATATCATGGCCCTTTTTAGAGTGTCAATGTTTTTCTGAAAAAAATGAATTATTTTAATATAAAACCAAATCCATCAAACTGGATTTCTATAAATCCAACGACTGCCTATTTGTTGAAAACCCCTTGGATTATCCAAGGGGTTTAATTTGCATTAGGTATATTTCATCCAATTACTGCCATCGATTTTAGTGGTGGTAATAGTTCTAAAAAACGTTCAAATGTCATTTCACATGCTTCGTATTTTTCAAGAAGATCAAGTATCGAAACTTGGTTCACCAATATCTTTTCTTCGTAAATACCTTCCTCTAACAAACCTTCTAATTCCCGTTTATGTGGAGGACAAACCGTCAAATCCGCCAATTCACGTATTTGGCTGCGAGTTGCCACATCTTGCAAATCTACACTTTCACTAAGAAGCTCATAGAGACTTACCGAACGATTTAATGGAATATGTGATGACGGGCTTTGTACACTTGAGGTTAAAATCACTTGATCATGACCATTCAACTTAAATCGTTGTAAAATTCGGTTGACATTTTCTCTGCTATTACTTGGAAAAACCCCAAAAGAGTCATTTGTTCGATTAACAAACTGCATCGTAAGGGCTCCTTGTTTCGACTCATCCCAATCATTTTGTGAGATTCCGAAAGCTTCTCTAGCATCTGACCACATGGTCTTTTTCCATTCTTCAAGCTGCTCCTCAAATCCCTTACTTACATCCGCTTCACCACGTCCTAGGAACCTGACAGCTCCCTTCAAAGCTAACTGTTCATCGATAAATCTAGGTACGTCTTGATAGGTGCTTGCCCAGTTACGATCCCCACAGCCAAAAACCGCGTAATGAACTCCTTTCAGACTGTCTGATTCTAGCCCTTCTAACCATTGTGCGAATTTCCGTGCATTTTTTGGTGGTTTTCCGTTATATGAGGATGTGACAATAACTACTGCACCCTCTGTTGGCAAAAGATTAATCCTTTCATCAAGTGCGGCAACCTCACTTCTGAATCCATACAGGCCGGCACTTTCTGCAAGTTCATGTGCAATCCCCTCTGAGGTCCCCATATTGGAACCGAAAAGCACTAATAGTGGGATTTGGCTGCCTCCCATAAACCTTGAATTCTGAACCTGGGATTCCATTTTCACACCGGATGGACCTTTTTCTTTAGAACCTGCTGCAAATGGATCTAATATATTTTTATTTCTTAATTGGACCCGCATCGTAAAATTGTCCGGTTTTAGTGTCATTGTTTGTTTTATTTTCAACTGGTAGTTTGTATGATCAATTAATTCAAAGTTTTGTAAAATCATACCCATCAATAACGTAGCTTCATGAAGGGCAAACTGCATTCCAATACATGCCCGCTGACCATTCCCGAATGGTTTATAAGCGTCATGAGGTATTTTACTTGGATCTTCAAAGCGCTCTGGACGAAACTCCTCCGCATCCATACCCCATGCCTCTTTATCTCGATGAAGCTGGGGCAGGAGTATCGCAACATTTTGTCTCTTTTTAATCTGATATTTCCCGCCGAGAACCGTATCCTCCTTTGCATAAAGGGTAAATTGTGGGGCGGTTGGATATAAGCGCAGCGCCTCATTTAAAATCATTCGAATATATTTAAGTTGCGTAACTTGTTTATAGGTCGGAATGGGGTCTGTTAAGATTTGGTCAACTTCTTCGTTAGCCTTTTTCAGAACATCAGGGTGCTTTAATAACAAGTAATGGACAAAGGATAATAAACCACTTGTTGTTTCATGTCCGGCTATCAAGAAAGTGATAATTTGAAAACGGATATTTTCATCACTAAGTGTCTCCCCTGTTTCCGGGTCCTTAGCACTTAGCATGCGGGCGAGCATATCGGTTTCCCCTTGATCACCGCGTTCTTTCCTCTCGGCAATCAGTTGGTCTACTAACGAAAACATCTCCTGAATATCCTGCTCAAACTGTCGTTTTCTCTTCAACATAAATTTATTTTGAATAGGCAGTCGAGTACCTTGATGCATGGCTTCATCGAGAGAATTCACCATATTGATGATAAAAGAATGATGGTTTTCACGGTAAAAACTGTTAAATCGATAATTAAAACCACATAAACCAATGGTATCGAGTGTTAACCTGGTCATATCATCCGGAACATCGATACTCTCATTGGGATTTAGTCTTGCCCATTTTTGGACAAGCTGCAAGGCGATCTCCACCATCATGGAGTGATACCCTTTCATGGCTTGTTGACTAAACGACGGAACAAGGATGTTATGTGCTTTCTGCCAGTTTGGCTCCTGTGTCTTGCTGGTGAAAAGTCCGTCACCAGAAAAGGCACGTACCTTACTCAAACCACCTGTAAGACTCTTGTCGAATGTAGATTCATTACATGCCTCTGCTACCAATTCATGGCCGGATAAAAAGATGGTTGAGAATCCCCCATAGAATTCCAATCGGAAAATGGGACCCAACTCTTCTGCGAGTTTACCAAATGAAAGGGTGGGGGCGTCCTTGTCAATTAAAGGCAAATTGCCAAGGGGTCCGTATGTTTTGGGCTGTGGGATTGACACGAAGTTCTCCATAAAATTCTCCTCTGATTATTTTTCAGGTGGCAGTTTTAACCCTATTCCTGATTCTGATTTTTCTTCTGCTTTCTGTGCTTTCTCTACCAATCAATTAATAGTGTCGAGTTGAATGAATGCTCATTCATTTTTAGAATAAAAAATTTTTGGACTTTATTTTAGATGTAGTGTCTCCGAAAATGACTTAATGAAAATATATTACAATTTAAATTAGTATAATACCTTTTTTGTGACAACGTCAATAAATAAATGAAAATATTATTAATATTTTATACATTTTTCTTTTTTAAAATAACAAACCCCTTGGACTGTTCCAAGGAGTTTCATAAGTGAGTTTTAATCAAGGATTTTCTAAATTAAAGTACCAAAAAATATTGAATTTCATTTGCTGAGATAGCTGTGATGGCATGAATATGATAGCCGATACTTAGTAACTGCGATAATGTTTCTGCACAATTATGGCGTGGAGGCTCAATCGGTGCATGGAAGCTTTTATAAAGATTAATAAATTGGTTATTGTAAGTACAGTGAAGCAAGACAACATGTCTGCCGGTCCATGCTTGACCGATTATTGGTTGTGTCTGGATTTCTCGTAGGTTTCTCATGTTGATACATCCTCACTAGTTGATACAATAATTTATGAAATATAACTGGTCCAATGTTCTTGTTAATCTAAGACTCTTTAGTATTAGATCTAAAATAATCATATTCAGTTTTAATGTAATGAAAAGCAGCAGCGTTTCCCCCCTGATCTGGGTGCGTAATCTTTAATAATTTTTTATAGCCAGCTAGAACATCTTTTTGAGTGGCGTTTTTTGAAAGTCCTAATTTTTGGCGATAATTATTCGAAATAGGAGGTACAGGATTACCTTGGTACTGCTCAGATTCTCTTTTGGTTCCTTTAGAAAGTTCCTCTTTAAATTTTATTAATTCATTTCGTAGATTTAGATTCTCTTGTAGTAATTTCTTTGTTTCCCTTTGCAAATCAATATTCTCATTCACTAAGTTGTCGATTTCTTTATTTAATTTATCTCTTTGCTTAATTAAAGTATTTATTGAAGTTTTATGAAGTTGTTCGATCCCATTTATCTGTTCATCCTGAGCTTTTATTTTTATGTTTAATTGACGGATGATTCTTTCCTGGTCTTGAGGAATATCCAAAGACCATTTAGATGCTTTAGCCCTTGGGTTGGATTCAGTTGATCGTGGTCCACTTCCAACGTTTTGGACCTTACCTTCAAGCAGCCATCGTTGCACAACCTCGATTCCTTTCCTTTCATCTACGCCAGCGTCCTTCAACATCGTTAAAGCCTGATTTGTATCATTAAGTATGTAATTTGTTTTCCGTTGGCCTGTTCCTTCATATTTAATCTTTCTTTCACGCAGCCAACGTCTAACCGTAAGAATACTTTTTTCTTCAGAAACTCCTGCGTCCGTTAACAATTCAAAGGCTTGTTCTGTGTTCACATTTTTCATCCTTTTCCCTATCGGCACTCGAGATAGATTCTTATTTTAAAACCATAATATATGAGTAGATAAATTATGTGAATGGTTAGAAATGACTATCATATCACCTTAATTTTGGTACTTTAGATTCTCCCAATAAAAATAGCCCCTAATTTATTAAAAATAAATAAATTAGGAGCAAGCTTCTTTTACAGCTGCATTTATATTTTTAGCGAAACACTCCAGCGGACTCAATCTTCCATATATCTTTTGCATATTCAGCAATGGTACGGTCGCTTGTGAAAAAACCTGATTTGGCTACATTTGTGATACTCATCTCTAACCAATGCGGGCGATTTTGGTAGGCTTTTCCCACTTCCTCTTGTATATCTACATAGGAGGCAAAATCACGAAGGACAAAATACTCGTCATTTTGAGTCGTTAAAGAATGATAAATTGGATCAAACTCATCAAAAGCATTTGGAAAATGACCGTTCACAAGCTGATCCACTACCTTTTTAATTCGTAAATCATGATGATAATAATCGCTTGATTGGTAACCTCCATGTTGGTAATAATGAAGCACTTCCTCGGCTGTTAAACCGAAAATGAAGATATTAGAAAGACCCACTTCTTCACTAATCTCAATATTTGCGCCATCAAGTGTACCCACAGTAAGAGCACCGTTCATCATAAACTTCATATTTCCTGTCCCTGAAGCTTCCTTACTTGCCGTTGAAATTTGTTCGCTAACATCTGATGCTGGGAAAATCTCTTCTGCAAGTGACACCCGGTAATTTTCTAAGAAGATTACCTTTAGAACATCCTTTGTTTGCGGGTCATTGTTCACGATTCGCGCTAGGTCATTGATCAGCTTAATAATTTTTTTTGCATAATAATAGCCAGGCGATGCCTTTGCGCCAAATATAAAGGTTCGAGGCGTAATGGTAAAATGAGAATCTTCTTTTAACCGGTTGTACAAGTACATAATGTGAAGAACGTTTAATAATTGACGCTTGTACGCATGCAGCCGCTTAACCTGAACATCAAAAATGGATTCAGTATCGACCATGATACCAGTCTGCTCTTGTATGCGCTTAGCTAAAATGTTCTTCCGTTCTTGCTTTACATTGTAAAATTTCTGCTGAAAGGCTGCATCAGATTTATACTTCAAAAGAGATTCAAGCTTTGATGGATTGGCCATCCACTCCGTACCAATCGTTTCACAAATGAGCTCAGATAGCTGAGGATTGGCCTTTAATAGCCATCTTCTATGCGTGATACCGTTTGTTTTATTATTAAACTTCTCTGGATATACCTCGTAGAACAATCTCATCTCACGCTGCTTTAAGATTTCAGTATGAATTTTAGCAACACCGTTCACACTATGGCTTCCGACTATCGCTAAGTGTGCCATTTTCACCACACCATGCGCAATAATTGCCATCTCTTCGATGCGTTTCCACTCATATGGATAATTGTTCCATAGGTCACGACAAAACTGCTCATTTATTTCTTCCACAATCATAAAAATTCTCGGTAATAGCGGCTTAAAGATGTGAATCGGCCACTTTTCTAAGGCTTCTGATAATGTCGTATGATTGGTATACGAAATGGTATTTTTGGTAATGTTCCAAGCTTCTTCCCAGGATAATTTCTCTTCATCGAGTAATATCCGCATTAATTCAGGAATCGCCAATACGGGATGTGTATCATTAATATGTATTGCCACTTTTTCGTGGAGGTTTCTTAAGCTGCCATGTTCCATTCGAAAATCTGTGGTGATTCTTTGCAAGCTCGCAGATACCAGAAAATATTGCTGCTTCAACCGCAGAATTTTCCCTTCATCATGCGTATCATCTGGATATAAAAACTCTGAAATAGCCTCTGTCTCACGTTTATAGACTAATACATTTTTATTGTTTGGCGGATAGGGGGAAGGTTCCGCACTCCAAAGACGAAGGGTGTTCACGGTGTTAGCCTTATTCCCAATAACAGGAACATCATATGGAACAGCCGTTATCGTTTCAGCATTTAAATGATGGAATTCTAGTCGGTCATTATAGACAACTGATTCCACATTTCCCCAAAACAAAACCTCGATTGCCTGGTCGTGCCTGCGAACTTCCCACACATTTTCATGGCGAAGCCACTGCTCAGGCAGCTCCACTTGATACCCATCTACAATTTTTTGGTCAAACAAACCGTGTTTATAACGAATACCGCAGCCATGTCCAGGAAGATCAAGAGAAGCAAGTGAATCTAAAAAGCAAGCCGCCAGCCGCCCTAAGCCGCCGTTTCCTAAGCCCGCATCAGCTTCGTTTTCCTCTAGATCCTGCAGATTAATCCCCAAATCAGCAAGCCCTTCTTCACATACTTGGCGAATCCCTAGGTTCAATAAGTTACTTCCAAGTAATCTGCCAAGTAAAAACTCAATCGATAAGTAATACATTTGTTTGGTATTTTCTTTGCGATTTCTTTCATTTGTAGAAATCCACTCAGAGCTGATATACTCTCTCACCATGTTCCCTAATGTGTTGTATTGATCTCTAAGTGTTGATTCTTTAAAGCTTTTTGCATACATCGTTTCAAGCTTTTCTATGAACACTGATTTAAAACTTTCTTTATTCGAAAACATGATTTCTTCACTCCAAGGTTGAGTCCGCAAGCAGGTCCTCATAAATTTCATTATATTTCTTGGCCGATTGCAACCAACTATAATCTTGACTCAACGCTTTTTGCACTAAACTGCCCCACGTATCCTTTTGATGATAAAAATGAATGGCTCTTCTAACAGTATGCAGCATATCATGGGCATTGAAATTCTTAAAAGTAAAACCATTACCATCACCTGTAGATTCATTGAAGGAATGAACCGTATCGTTCAAGCCGCCCGTTTCTCTAACAATGGGGATCGTTCCATACTGTAGGGCGATAAGCTGCCCTAATCCACATGGCTCAAACTGTGAAGGCATTAAAAATAAATCGGCCCCTGCATATATTTGATGAGCTAAGCCTTCATTAAATCCTATATAAATCTTTACCTTATCTGGATATTTAATGGCCATTTGATTAAAGAAATGCTCAAATTCATGGTCTCCAGAGCCAAGAACGATGAATTGAACATCCTCTTGTATCAAATTGTGAAATACATGGCTAACTAAGTCTAACCCTTTTTGCTTAGTTAAACGGGTTACCATCGCAATAATAGGTGTATTTTCTTTTTCTGGAAGTCCGAAAAAGTGCTGTAATGCTTGTTTATTTTCTGCTTTTCCCTCTAACGAGTCGGAATCAAAAGTAGCCGAAATAACATCGTCAGTTTTTGGATTGTAGACAGAATCGTCAATTCCATTGACAATTCCGATTAGTTTATGGCTATACCTTCGTAATAGGCCATCGAGCTTCTCGCCAAAAAAGGGATGTTGTATTTCCTCTTTATAGGTCGGACTTACTGCCGTAACAATATCAGAGGCAATAATTCCACCCTTCATAAAATTAACATTCCCATAAAATTCAAGCTGCTCACTATTAAAATATTGATGACCTAAACCTAATAGCTCACTCATTACTACATATGGGAAAATCCCCTGGAATTGCAAATTGTGGATCGTAAATACTGTTTTTATATCCTTGTACAGTGGATTTGGACGATAGTGGGCGTTTAATAAAAAATTCACCATGCCTGTGTGCCAATCATGACAATGAATCACATCCGGAATAAAATCTAGATGTGGAATGCACTCTAATACTGCCTTAGAGAAAAAAGAGAATCGTTCGCCATCGTCATAATGACCGTATAAAGAATCGCGATAAAAATAATATTCGTTATCAATGAAATAATAGGTAATTCCATCATGCTCGGCAGAATAAATTCCGCAGTATTGACTTCGATAACCCACCTGTACTTGAATCGCTTTTTGAAATTGAAATGTTTCTCTAAATTTAGCAGGAATTAAACTGTAATTTGGTAAAATTACTCGGACTTCTGTCCCTAATTTTTTTAACTCTTTAGGAAGTGCGCCCGCAACGTCAGCAAGGCCTCCGGTTTTTACAAACGGGACACACTCCGATAAAGCAAATAAAACTTTCATGAATTCATCAACGCCCTTTTTGTACTGTACCTTTTTCTATTACATTGATTGCCTCTGCAGTTCCTGATAATTGGACACCGTCTTCAATTTTGGTATCCTTATCAAGAATGACCCCATCGAGAACACAATTTTCTCCAATTTGACTCTTCTGCATAATAATCGAATTACGAATTACGGATCCTTTTCCAATTTTGACAGCTCGGAAAATAATACTATTCTCTACTTCTCCTTCAATGATGCACCCATTTGCAATCATCGAGTTCCCAACCTTTGCACCCTTTTTATATCGTGTTGGCGGCTCATCTTTCACCTTAGTGAATACTGGATTATCCTCAGTGAAAACCTGTTCCCATGCTGAATTCTCAAGGATATCCATGCTATTTTTGTAATAGCTTTGAAGGGAGTCGATGATGGCAATATAGCCTGTATGTTCATACCTATTAATTTTAAAGGATTGAGAGTTTTCACGCACGACATCTAAAATACTGTAATATCCTTGATCCTTGTACTGTTCAAAAAGAGAAAGCAATAAACTTTTTTTCAAAATGTACGTTTGAAGAGAAATATCATTATGAAAAACCTCGGTAATATCAGCCTCGGTCTCAATATGATTATCTAAAATGTTATTAAAATTAATAGTGCCGATGGTTTTACAAATTGTTATAACAACGTATGCTTGCTTACTGCGCAAGAAATAAGAAATATTTCTGGCAAAATGGGCAAATGTACCAAATTTATCGTCACCAAATCTGCCATCGGGCGTAAAGACAAACAGTCCATCACGCTTCCGATCCAAATCCCATTGCTTCCCAGATCCTAAATGGTCCATAAGTGAACGAATTTCCAGACCAGTGAAAATCGCAACGCTATTAATCCCGGAATTCACCATATTTGATAACATAAAATCAATTAAACGATATCTTCCTGCAAACGGAAGAGCAGCTAACGAACGATGAGCTGTTAGATTTTCAAACGTATCAAACTCATCCGTTGCATTAATAATTCCTAGCATTGACCGCGGCATAATATTTCATTCCTTTTCTGTGAATTTTCCCCTAATCCTCATTCGCAACTAGTAAGACTTCATCCCTGTTCTTTGTAGGACGAATCACCGTATTATCCTGAACGTTCATTCCTTCTGCAATGATGGCTCGCTCAATGACCACATTTTTACCGATACGAGCATTCGGCATGATAACTGAATCACAAATCTCGCTTCCTTCTTCGACGGTTACGCCTTGGAATAGGACAGAATGCTTAACGTTACCTCTTACAATACAGCCCTCATTAATCATTGATTCTTCTACTTGAGCGGCTGGAGCAATATATTGAGGCGGCTGATTTGGATTGACAGAGTAAATTCTCCAATTTCGATCGTAAAGATCTAAATCTGTTTCATCATTTAATAGGTCCATATTGGCTTCCCACAAACTTTTTACTGTACCTACATCCTTCCAGTAACCTTTGAACGGATAGGCGACCACTTTTTTATTTTCTTCCAGTAAAAGCGGTATTATATCCTTACCAAAATCATTGGTTGATTCAGGGTTTTTGTCATCCATTTCTAAAAATGTTTTTAAAACGGACCATTTGAAGATGTAAATTCCCATGGAAGCTAAATTGCTTTTTGGTGTTTTGGGTTTTTCCTCAAATTCAATAATATCTAAATCCATATTGGTATTCATGATGCCAAAACGACTGGCTTCTTCCCAAGGTACCTCAATAACAGAGATGGAAACATCTGCTTCTTTTTCAATATGATAATCAAGCATTTTAGAATAATCCATTTTATAAATATGGTCACCTGAAAGGATGAGCACATATTCTGGATTGTATTGTTTTAAATAATTGATGTTTTGGAAAATAGCGCTTGCCGTACCCTTATACCACTTGACACCAGAAGTTTCTGAATAAGGAGGCAGTACAGTTACACCGCCATTGCTCCTATCTAAATCCCAAGCATTACCGATGCCGATATAAGAGTGCAATACTAGAGGCATGTATTGAGTTAATACCCCTACTGTTTCGATTCCCGAATTTGTACAGTTACTTAAGGGAAAATCAATAATTCGATATTTACCGCCAAAAGAAACAGCGGGCTTTGCAATATTTCTCGTTAGTGCACCCAGTCGGCTACCTTGTCCTCCTGCCAGTAACATTGCTACGCACTTTTTTTTCTGTACCATTGCTTGTATTCCCCTTTCTTGTTTTCACTGGTCGTAAGATTGAGATTCCAAAGGGCGGGATGGTCATTTCCAAATGACACGGTTGGTTGTGGTACGGCTTTTCAATCGTTTTGATTTTCTTTTTATTTACCTTGCCAGATCCGCCAAAGGTAACCGCATCGCTGTTTAAAATTTCATTATAGTTTGCGAAAGAAGGCACCCCAACTTTGTAGTTTTCATAAACGGCCTCTCTGAAATTACAAACAATAACTAGAGTATTCTCTTCCTTTTTCCCTTTTCTAATAAACGAGAAAATACTCTGATCTCTATTATCAGCATCAATCCATTGAAAGCCTTCATAAGAATGATCAAGCTCCCACAACGCTTTCGAACGTTTGTACAATTGCATCAATTCTTTAAAGAAATCATGCATGTAGCGATGCATCTCATAATCGTGCAATTCCCAATCTAAATCCTCTAAATCCTTCCATTCATCAAACTGACCAAACTCTCCGCCCATAAACAATAGCTTTTTACCGGGGTGGGTCAATAAATACCCGTATAATAAGCGAAGCTGGGAAAACTTTCGCCAATAATCACCCGGCATTTTATTTAACAGTGATTTTTTACCATGGACAACTTCGTCATGTGACAACGGTAAGATGAATTTTTCGGAATAAGCATACAGTAAGGAGAAGGTGACTTTATCATGCACATATTTTCGGTCATCTGGTTCTGTTTCCATATATTTTAAAATATCGTTCATCCAACCCATATTCCATTTATAGCTAAAGCCAATACCGCCTTCTGCGGGAGCCCCTGTTACATTAGGCCAATCAGTCGAATCCTCAGCAAATATAAGAATAGATGAATCTCTTTCTAGTACAACCTCATTCAGCTTTTGTAGAAAGGAAACGGCGAGTTCATTCTTTTGAAGTGTACCCCCAGCATTCCAATAAAGCATATTAGCAACGGCATCAACCCGAAATCCGTCTACATGGTAATAGTCCATCCAGTATAAAGCGTTTGAAATTAAAAAGCATCTCACTTCAGGTTTTCCTAAATCAAAATTCGCTGTTCCCCAACCCACATTTTCCTGAACATCTTTATCAAAGTATTCATAGGTTGGCTGTCCATCAAACATCGACAAACCATGGGCATCCTTGCAGAAATGTCCCGGTACCCAATCAAGGATAACACCGATCCCACTTTGATGACATTGGTCGATAAAATACATTAAATCGTGCGGTGTCCCGTAGCGGCTTGTTGGAGAATAGTAACCTGTTCCTTGATAGCCCCATGAACGATCATACGGATGTTCCACAAGCGGCAATATTTCAATGTAAGTAAAATGATGTTCTAGTACGTATGGAATTAGTTCATCTGCTAACTCCCTATATGTATAAAATGTTTCTTCGTCCTTTTTCTTCCAGGAACCTAAATGGACCTCGTATATGGCAAGCGGTTCTTCATTGGAGATTTTTTTCTGTTTATTTTTCAACCACTTTTGATCCTGCCAGTCGTAGCCTTCTATATCATAAATCACCGAAGCAGTGTTTGGCCTTACCTCAGAATAGAAGGCATAAGGATCTGCTTTTAGGACGGTATTTCCGACAGCTGTTGTAATTTGATACTTATAGATTTCATTTTCCAGCAGGTTTGGAATAAATAATGACCATATTCCTTCCTCATTTAGCCTATTCATTCCATGGTTACAACCATCCCATTTATTAAAAATTCCGACAACATTAACTTGGGCAGCATGGGGTGCCCATACAGAAAAACGAGTACCCTTTACCCCATTTTGCGTTTCTGGATGAGCGCCAAACACTTTGTAGCTCTCATACAAACTCCCATCATGAAACAGGTGTACTTCAAAATCTGTAGGATGTGTTACATTCACTATTTTCACCTCTTTTTTCATAATATTATGATTGCATATAATATTACAATACTTTATCACAGTTGAATTCCTTCGTCATTATAAACTTCTTTTAGTTTTTCTAAATGTAAATAATTGATGCAAATAATAATACAGTGGTCAGTTGTTTCTTTAGAATAATATTGTTGACAAAAATACAACTGTAGTTACTGTAACAATGCTTAATATAGTAGATAACAAAACAACTTGTGCCGCATATTCTGGATGATTTCCATATTCTAATGCGAAAAGAGCGCTATTTCTTGAAGTTGGAAAAGAGCTGGCGATAAATAACGCTTGTGCCGTAGTTCCATCCAATTTTAATAGAAAAATAATGATAAAAGCGATGGCCGGGGAAAGAATCAAACGGGCAAATAAACTTAGAAACAGTGGCAAAGTGATTTTGCTGATTTTTAAAAAAGCGCTTTGTGCACCCAGAGTAACAAGTGCAATCGCCAGAAAAGCATTTGAAGTATTGCTGATGGGAGTCCAGAGAAATTTCGGTATTTTTATTTGCAGCGTGTGGAGAATCAATCCCAAAATAAAAGCATAGATCACTGGATTTTTTAGAAATTTCTTTATTGCTTTGATTCCGCTTTGATCAACGGAAACAGAATTGAGCAATCCATAGGTATAAGTGAGCAGGTTTTGAAATATCATAACCACAATCTGAATGGACGCACCCAGCGGATTATGCTGAAAAACAAGCTGACTGACGGGCAGCCCGAAATTTCCGGAATTAACCAGCACCACACTATTTTTAAAAGTTGAAGACAAACCGTTATCAAATTTTACGGCTTTTGAAATGACCGCACTAATGATCATTAAACTGCAACACTGGATCATTAAGAAACCTAGAATATGGACAAGCGTTTTTCCACCCACATTATTTTGATAAATATTTACAAAGCTAACACAAGGCATTAGAAAATAATTGTTTAACTTGGATAATGTGTTCATATCAAAGTTAAATTTCCGATGTAGAAAAACACCTGCCCCAATTAAAAAAAAGACTGGCAAAATGACATTCAATAAAATAAGAAAAAATACTTCCATGATATTCTCCTTCTGATAATTCTTTTAAAATGAAAGATAGCCCAAAAACTCTTTTTAAAGAGCTCCTGGACTATCTTAAACTAGCTAGATTGGAATAATCGATAACAGAAGCGCCACTAAGATCATGACTGCAGTAGATCCGCAGGCCCACTTTAAAAATGAACGCTGTAAATCTCCGAAATCTTCGCCAACCATTCCAACTAATAAATAAGTAGAAGGTACTAACGGGCTTAAAAGGTGTACCGGTAATCCCATTAGTGATGCCCGTCCAATCATCGCGGGGTCAATTCCATAACCGCTGGCTGCCTTTGCAAGCAATGGAAGGACGCCGTAGTAAAAGGCATCATTTGACATAAAAAATGTAAAAGGCGCGCTGATTATCGCAGTAATAAGAGCAAAATGGGAGCCAAGGGCAGCTGGAATATGAGAAATCATCGTACCAGCCATCGCATCTACCATTTTCGTTCCTGCTAGAATACCTGTAAAAATACCGGCAGCAAAAACCATTGAAACTACAGACAAGGCATTATCAGCATAGTGCATAATCCGTTCTTTTTGTTCCTTTATATTTGGATAGTTGATCGTTATAGCAATAGCAAAACCAATCATAAACAAAACGGTCGTTGGCAGCACCTCTTGAATAAGAGCAACTAAAAGTAGAATGGTAAGCAGATAGTTAACTAGTATTAACTTTGGACGCTTTAAGTAGACTGCTTCTGAAGTAGCTGCTATTTCGGATATAGTGCTATAATCAATTTCGAGTACACCGATTCGTTTCCGTTCTTTTCGTCCGAGGCAGTAAGCCATAAACAGGACGAACAACACTCCGCCCACCATACTTGGGATGACAGGAGTAAAAATATCCCCCATTTCAAGATGCAAGGCTGTCATTGCCCTGGCTGTAGGCCCACCCCAAGGAAGCAGGTTCATGACTCCTGAGGATGAGACCGCGATTCCAGCAAGTACCAATGGTTTCATGCCAATTCGTTTATATAATGGAAGCATGGCAGAAATAGTAATCATATAGGTAGTTGTCCCATCGCCATCAAGTGAGATTAGTAATGCAAGTACTGCTGTTCCAATGGCAATTTTTACGGGATCCCCTTTTACCAATTTTAAGATTGTAGAAATGATAGGGTCAAATACTCCTGCATCAATCATGATTCCGAAAAAGAGAATTGCAAACAGAATCATGATTCCTGTCGGAGCTACACTTTTAATCCCTTCAAGTGCCATCGGTCCCATTTCACTACCAAACCCACCGATTAATGCAAATACAATCGGCACCACCATTAAAGCAATCATGGCTGATAAACGTTTTGTCATGATTAATACCATAAATACAATAATCATTAAAAATCCTAAAGTTGCCAGCATTGTCTCCACCCCTTTTGTTAGTAAATTAATAATAATCAAAATTTTCAGGTGTGAAAACGTTTGCAAAATAAAGTTATTATTGTAAATTAAAATCTATTTTGTACATTTTGTTCACGGAAAGAAAAGCGGAAGCGCCTTGTTCAGCCCCGACAAGCATAAGACGCTCCCAAAAGGAAGGCGCTTTTTGCCTTCATTTTGGGAGTGGCTTATGACCTCGAGGGGCTAGGCGCTGGAGCTGGACAATTCTCGAAGTCGAAATTTCTTATCTAATTAAAAAAGATGCCATTCCAGCACCTTCCACTAAATAGGATAATATTTTCTTTCCGGCCTTCCGACAATTCCATATACCACTTCCGCTTTAGCCTCCTTAATAGAAGACAAGTATTCCAAATAGCGACGTGCCGTAATCCTGGATGCCCCAATTTCATTTCCTACTTCTTCAGCAGATAGGCCTTGGTTTTTAACCTGGAGAACATTTTTCACCTTTCCAAGTGTAATTTCATCGATTCCTTTTGGTAACGTACTGTCCTTGAGTGCCTTTTCAATTTCCTTATTTCCAAAAAGAAGGTCGATATAATTCTGGTTTATTTCCTGTTTTGAATGTAAAAGTGTGTGCTTTTTAATAAATTCAAGAATGACTTCGTCAAATCGTTCTCGGTTTACTGGTTTAATCAAATAGTTCTCGACACCATAACCCAATGCTTTTTCAATGAAATCTTTATCCGTCGCGGCTGTGATCATAATAATACTGACCCTTGGGAAACGTTCACGAATGATGGGTAGTAAATCAGATCCGAGCATGTCTGGCATATAGACATCCAATATCAATAAATCGGTGTTTATTTCCGTCAGCATTTGAAGTGTCTGGCTGCCATTCAATGCTTTTCCAGCTACCTCAATTTCATTAAATTTATTTAAAAATTTTTCATGGATATCCGCAATCCGAAAATCATCTTCTGCAATCACTGCTTTTATCTTATTCACCTTTTTGACTCCTCTCGTTTTCCTTTGGAAGGTAGACTGTAAAGACCGTACCATTTTCAGGATTACTTTGAACTTCTATCATTCCATTTATTTCAGCCGCCGCCTCTTCTGCATTTGAGAGCCCAAACCCCCTTGGCTCCACTCCATTCTTGGAGGTAAAGCCCTGGTTAAATAGAAGTGGAAGATCCCATTCATTTATTCCCTTCCCATTATCAGCAATTTCAAATATGATATCACTTCCGATATCTGTGGTGAAAAATTTTACGGTAGGAGAATCTATTCCATAGACTGCTTCAAAGGCATTATCGATTAAGTTCCCAAGGATGATGATCAGATTAGAAAGCTTCATATGCGAGGGCAATTCTTCTAAATAGCTGTCAGCCACAATTTCAAAGTTTATTTTCTTTTCTGAAGCTTTTCCTAATTTACCCAATAAAATGGCTTGTACTTTTGTATCTTTAATATGGTTAAAAACAATAGAATTCTGAATCTGCAAACTTTGTGTTTCCGTTTGAATCATTTCGATTGCCTGTTCATATTCGCCGAGTTGAAGCAATCCCATTAACACGTATAATTTATTAGTAAATTCATGGGTTTGCGCTCTTAGGTCCTCCGAATAACTTTTTACTTCTGATAAAGTATTTACCATTTGCTCAATTTCTGTTTTGTCGCGAAAAGAAGCTACAACACCGCTAATTCCCGTCTCATCAAAGAGCGGAGTGCAATTGACGATGACAGTTTTATCCTTCCAAACCATTTCTTTATCCTCTTGCGGATTTCCTGTTCTTAATACTTCATATAGATAGTCTGAAGGAAACAACCCATCCACCTTTAAATGGCGGACTGAGCCTTTTATATGTAATAGTAGTTTCGCCGGCTGATTCATCATCGTGATGAATCCCTCTTTATCAATGGCCAAAATACCTTCCTTCACTCCATGAAGGACGGCGTTTTTTTCTTTATAAAGTGTTGCAATTTCATAGGGTTCAAGCCCCATTGTATCTTTACGGATATTACGTCCGAGCAGGATACTTCCGATCAGTGAAATGACAAGGGCGAAAAGGGAAACAAGCAGAACCTTTGTGACATTTTTCATAATTTGTTGTTGGACATCTTCAAGCAGGAAACCAACGGAAACAATCCCGATAATCTCACCCTTTTCGTTAAAAATAGGAGACTTCCCTCTTATCGATGGTCCAAGTGATCCCTTTGCCTTCGAGACATAATACTCCCCTTTGTTAAGGGCCCTTTCGTTATCTCCACCTCTCATTTTCTTCCCAATCAATGATAGTAAAGGGTGCGAATATCTAATTCCCCCTTTGTTTCCGATGACCACAAATTCAGCCCCGGTCTCTTTACGGATTTTTTCTGCTATCGGTTGAATCGTTTTGGACGGATCACTTGTTTGAAATGCTTCGATAATAGGTGGGATAAATGATACCGTTTTCGAAATTTCTAATGCCATTCTGCCCTTGTTTTCCTCAATTTGTTTACTTTCCATATAGCTAAAAAATGCCGTCAGAATGAGGATCAACAATAAACCAAGTGAGAGAGCCAGCCCAAATATTTTTGTTTGAAGTGATATTCTTTTCGTTTTCAGGAAGCCCCCTCCTTTTGAAGCTGCAAAGATTTTGTACAAAAACCATTATATCCTGAATTTACGTTTTTAGGATATATCTCATTTTGAAGTGCAAATAAGTAAAATAACACTGATGAAAGTACCACCAGTGCGTGTAATTTAATTTATCATTCCTTTTTTGTAGTTTTTTGTTCCCTATTTGACCCATTGTCTTTTCTCAGATGGAACTAGAAAAACTTTTCTGAGCTGATAAGGTATTTTTAATCGTTTCTAATGTAGATTCTAAACGGTTCTTTGCCTCTGAATTTAATTCATAACGATTATTGCCTAATTTATTAATTTGATTGTCTAAAATAAATACTCCTTTTAAAATATGGGTTGCTCCCAAAGCAGAGAGTACAGGCTTGAGGGCATAATCAATCATTAATAAGTGACCAAAAGTGCCGCCAACTGCAATGGGTAAAACGATTTTGCCCTCGAGGCTGTTTTGCGGCAGGAGATCTAAATACGTTTTTAAAACCCCTGTAAATGATGCCTTATATACAGGAGTGAGAATTACGATAATATTGGAATCCTCCACTTTCTGATTCGCTTTTTTAATATCTTCACTATCAAACTTCGCTCGAATTAAATCTTCTGCTGGCAAATGTCGTATATTGATGATTTCTGGGGTTGTCTGTAACCCATGGAAATAGCTTAAAACATCCTGTAATACACCATTTAATCGAGTTTCTTCTGATGGACTTCCTGAAATAATCGTTACTTTACTCATCGATTTAACTCCCTTTCTTAGATAATTTAACAATTTCAAATTATCTTCTGTTCCGTTTTTTATTATTCAATTGAATCGATCTCAATTCGCTATGGGGATGACTAATCGCTTGAAATCTTTTATATTCATCTTCCAATTGTGTTAGGGATAATTCAAAAAGATGCTGGTCGTCTTTCTTATACACATTAAAAGCAATCAGTTTGTCGATTAATTTTTTGCGCTTATTTTCCACAGCTTTTCGAAGGATATCTCCCAACTAAATCACTCCTATTTATAGATTTTTAAGATGTTGATTTAGCAATTCTCTTGATGTTTCAAAGAGATAGTTCGCCGCTTTTATAATCGCAGTTTCATCTAGAGTGAATGCAGGATGGTGCCATTCCTCGGTTCCGTTTGTACCAAAAAATGCAAATGTTCCTGGGATTTCTTGAAGATAATAGGAGAAATCTTCACCTGCCATAGAGAGTTCTGGATGAATGACATTCAAAGACTGTTCTTTGGCAGATCTCTCGGCAGCCGCAGTGACTCTTTTATGATTGATAAGTGGAGGCGGTCCCGCAAACCAGTCAATCTCCACTTCGTGTGAAAAAGCAGCGGCAATCGCTTCGACAATGGTGTAGAACTTTGCCTTTACCTCTTCACGAATAATATTATCAAATGTTCGAATTGTTCCCTCCAGTTTGACTTCTTCTGGAATGACGTTCCAGGTGCTGCCGCCTATTATCTTCGTCACACTCAGTACAGCACTTTGAAGTGGGGACACATTCCGACTGACCACAGTCTGAAGCGCTGTAATCAGGTGAACGGCTGTGATGATCGGATCTTTTCCATTATGCGGTATGCCGGCATGACTTCCTTTTCCATACAGTACAATTTGAAACCGATCTACTGCCGACATTAATGGACCTTCTTTTAAACCAATGGTGCCGACAGGCAAGTCTGGTTTATTGTGTAGCCCAATAATCGCCCTGACTCCAGCCAACTGTCCATCATCGATCACCTGTTTTGCGCCTCCTCCTAATTCTTCAGCTGGTTGGAAGAGTAAGCGCACGGTTCCATTTAGTTCTGACTGGTGTCTTTTTAATAGATAAGCCGCTCCAATAAGTGCGGCTGTATGGAAATCATGTCCGCAAGCATGCATGATCCCTTTTTTTCTTGAAGCATATGAGAGTCCAGTTTTTTCCTCAATGGGAAGGGCATCGATGTCTGCACGCACCGCTACAATTGGACCAGGTTTCCCTCCCTTTATGTCAGCAAACACCCCTGTTTTTAAATCTGTTTTCCGAATCGGGATATCTAGTTCCAGAAGCCATTTTTCAATCGATCTCGTTGTTTCAAATTCCTGTTGCGATAATTCCGGATACTGATGCAAATGACGACGAATTGATATCAAGTACTCTTCAAATTTCTCCAGATTCATAGCTAAATTCCTTTCCTATAAATCGAATCGATAGCATTTTACTAAAATATCATTGTTCATAAATTCTTTCGTTCGATCACGCTTAAACCCAAGCCATTCATACAATCGTATGGCCTTTTGCATTTTATCACCGGTGTGTAAATACAATTTATTGGCTCCCTGCGACTCTGCAAAATCTAGACTTGCTTTCAATAATTCTTGGGCGATGCCGCTTCCCCGCGCCTCCGGATGGACCGCTAGAAGGCGAACAATCGGTGAAAAAATTTGTAATTCTGGTCTTTGATAGGCCTTTTCTGATGACAAAAACAACTGCAGCGTACCAAGAATTTTATCATCACTTTTCGCAATCAAAATCTTCTCCACATCTGGATTGTCAACTGATGCCTTAATGTTGGTTAAATATGCCTCCCACACTTGAGGATTTGTATAAGCATCCTCATACTGCTGATAACTCTCCACTAATAAATTGCGAACCGTTTCCTTCTCTTCTTCCACTAATTCCTCTATGATAATTTGGTTAATGGCCATTCTGGACACCTTCTCCTAATTTATTAATCTTTAATTCACCTGTTCTTTTAAATGAGGAAAAAATGAGTCACTGGAAATCCGTTGTAAAAATCGCCGGGTTCGCTCTTCCTTTGGAGCATGAAAAATTTCCAATGGGGTCCCTTCCTCGACGATTACTCCTCCGTCCATAAACAAAACACGATCAGACACTTCTTTTGCAAAACTCATTTCATGTGTCACAACCACCATCGTAATACCTTCCTGGGCTATTTCTTTTATAACGGAAAGCACCTCTCCCACTAATTCAGGATCTAATGCTGATGTTGGCTCATCAAAGAGAATAACTTCGGGATTTAATGCCAAAGCTCTTGCAATACCAACTCTCTGCTGCTGCCCCCCTGATAATTGTGACGGATAGAAGTGTAATTTATCATTAAGACCCACTTTTTCAAGCACCTGTTCACTAATCCTTCTGGCATCCCTTCTCTTTACTTTTTTTGCGACAATTAAACCTTCCATTACGTTCTCTAACACTGTCTTATGAGCAAACAAATTATAATGCTGGAAGACCATCGCAGATTGTTTTCTTATCGACAGCATGTCTGTTTTCGACGCCTTTTCTGCATTGACTTGAATATTGCCAATCTGAACAATTCCAGCTTCTGGTCTTTCTAAAAAATTTAAGCAGCGAAGTAAGGTTGTTTTTCCTGAACCGCTGGGTCCAAGGATGGTCACCACCTCACCCCGGTTTATTTTAAGATTAATACCTTTTAACACGGGCAATTTGTTAAATGATTTTTTTAATTCCTTCAAAATAATCATGACACGCCTCCTCGACTATACGATGTCACCCTTTTTTCAAGTAAAAATGAAATTCCCTCCACAATAATCGTCAGTCCCCAATAGACGATTCCTGCAGCAATAAATGCCTCTAAAAATTTCAAGTTAGTGGAAGCGACGATATTGGCAGCGCCTGTCAATTCTTTTTCTGAAACGAGAAAGGCGATGGATGATGTATGCAAAAAACCAACAAAAATATTTGTGAAATTAGGAACAGACTGTGCCAGCGCCTGCGGCAGAACAATTCGAAACATCGCCTGAAGTTTAGTCATCCCCACCGAGTATGCGGCTTCCAATTGACCCGTTGAAACACTTATGATCCCTGAGCGGATAATTTCGGATAAATAGGCGCCTGCCGCTAATGACAAGGCAGTTAAAACAAACATAATAATCGGGATCTTGCTGGATTGTATATTTAAATTAAACTTTGATGATATCTGGTCTACTAATAAGGGCATTCCATAATAAATGACCATAATATGCATGATAATCGGCGTTCCGCGGAAGAAGGAAACATACCCATTAGCTGCCTGGTATAGAAACTTCGTTTTATAAATCCTGACGAGTGCAACTGCAATTCCGATTAAAAAACCAACTATTAAAGGAACTATGGTTAGGATTAGGGTTACTGGAAGAGATTTAATAATTTCTTTTAACGCAATCCATATAAAAGGAAGATCGATTGTCATGATTACCCCTCCTTACTACGCGGCGACTGATAAATCTGATTTCTGATAACGATTGAAATATTTTTCTAGTTTGCTAAATATCTTTTCGAACAATAAAACAACTACATAATAGATAATCGACAAGGATATATACACTTCCAAGGCATGCGCGGTTGCAGAAATAAGTGTATCTCCTCTTCCAACCATATTCATCACCCCAATGGTAAAAGCAAGGGAAGTATCCTTTAAAGATCCAATTACTGAGTTAGCGACATTGGGAAATGCGATTCGGTAGGCCTGCGGCAACACAATTCGAAAAAAGTTCTGCGTGCTGGTCATTCCAACTGAATAAGCAGCTTCCGTCTGTCCTTTATCTACGGCTCGAATCGCGCCTCGAAAAATTTCTGAAAAACTGGCTCCATTACTAATGGCATAAGTTACAATGACAAAATAAATGGCCTCTAATTTAGAAATATCAATATTGAAAATCATAAGTACTGCAGGCAATCCATAAAAAACAAGGAATAATTGAATTAAGATCGGTGTCCCGCGGATAAAAGAGACGTATAAAAGGACTAGTTGGTTTAATATTGGAATTTTAAACAACCTCGGTATAGCGGCTGCTACACCGAGGATTAGTCCTAGTAAAATTGATGCTGCTAAAATCTGAAGAGTTACCCCCAGATAAGATACAAGTGTCGGTAGAAACTCGATAATTAATATAGGATCAAATGCTTTCCCCATTAGTAGACAACCTCCAAACACTAACTTCCAACTTTAAAAGTTAACAGTGTAGTCTGCACCTAACCATTTTTTACTCAATTCGCTGACTACTCCTTCTTTTTTCAATTCGACGATAGCTTCGTCAATTCTCTTTTGGAGTGGTGTTTCATCTTTTCTAAGAAGGAAATATACCTTGGAATTTAAGAGCGGTTCGCCCACAACTTTTTCTTGAGCATCGACTTGCTTATTAAGGAAATCAACGGAAAATGGTGTCGTAATGGTGGCATCTGCTCTGCCTGTTTTTATTTGATTGATCGTAGAATCAGGTCCATTACCTGCATAGACAATATTGATACCCGCGTTATGTTCCTTGTTATACTTTTCGATAAAAACCGCTGAGTTACTAGTTGCACTCACAATTACCTTTTTGCCTTTTAAATCCGCAATAGATTCAATTTGATTGTTATCTTGTTTCACTGTTACATGAAGAGGAAAAATATTATAAGGTTCGTTATTAAAAAGAAACTTCTTTTGTCTTTCTTCGTTCACTTCCATTTGGTGGGCAATAAAATCGATCTTATTCGTTTCTAAGCTGATTAACAGGTTTGAAAACTCCATCGTTTTGAATTCAAATTGATACTCTGGCAGTTTTTCATCAATTTTCCTAACTAATTCGACATCATAACCGGTTAACTTTCCATTCTTATCAATAAAGCATACATTCGGAAACTGCGTCCCTGTTCCGACAATTATTTTTTGTACCTTGGTTTCTCCTTTAGCGGTTTCCGTGCTTGCCTTGGAAGTATTATTCGTTTCTTGTGAAGAGCAGGCACCAAGCGCTAGAGTTAGGAGTACCGTTATCAAAATCGTTAATTTTTTCATCATATATTTGCACCTATCCTTTTTATTCACTTAAATTTCCATTGATTTAGTCGGAATTATTTCAATATTTTATGATTAAATCTTTCTAACACCTTCTCGATATGCTCGATTCCTACTTGTGTGACTCCCTCATATACCTCATTTTGGCCAATTTCAACGACTGGCACATGACGGACACCATACTTTATTTCCAAAATATCTCTGCGTTCATCATGGTGGGTCACATCGATCGTTTCGTATTTTATTCCTTTTTCTTCTAAATATTGTTTTACCTCACCACAATAGTGGCACCCTTCTTTAGCCCAAACCACGACAGATAATTCTTTTCCCATTTTTTATTCCTCCTATTATTTCATATATTCTTAATAAAATAGGCTCCCTATTAAAAGATTGATCTTCTTTTAACAGAGAGCCTCTAGTTGTCTAGCCGGCAAATATTCTGATCAGAAAAACGATATTTAGTCAGTTTGATCATTGGGTTATCACCTTTTTTGTATAACGGTTTTCCGGTAAAGGAATTCCCAGGTTTCCGCGTAATGTGTCAGCCTCGTATTCGGTTCTAAAAAGTCCGCGTTTTTGCAGAATCGGCACGACATGATCCACAAAATCATTCAATCCATTTGGAACTGCTGAACCAATGATAAAACCATCAGCACCTTGCGCTTCAAACCATTCCTGAATGAGATCCGCTACTTTTTCCGGGGTTCCAAAAAACGCAGGCTTTGGTGTTGTCTCTCTTAATGCGACTTGGCGAAGCGTCAAATTTTGTTCCTTTGCTTGCCGCTTAATTCGATCAGTATGACTTTGGAAACTATTTTTACCTAAGTCACCCAGTTCAGGGAACGGTTCATCGAGTGGATATTTTGAGAAATCGTGATGCTCGAAATATCTGCCCAGATAATCCAGCGCTTTTTCGATGGATACTAGATTAGCAATTTCTTGATATTTTCTCTCTGCCTCTTCCTCAGTGGCCGCAATGATTGGTGCGATGCCCGGCATGATGACAAGCTCATCTGGATTACGTCCATAAGCCTTTGCTCTTTCTTTGACATCCCGATAAAATGCTTGTGCCGCTGCTAGTGTTGGATGGCCTGTAAAGATGGCATCTGCTTCTTTGGCTGCAAGGTCTTTTCCTGCCTCAGAGGAACCAGCTTGAAATACTACCGGTCTGCCTTGCTTTGATCTTCCGATATTAAGCGGCCCTTGCACAGAGAAAAATTCCCCTCGGTGATTTAAATGATGTAATTTATCTGAATCGAAGAATACTCCTGTTTCTTTATCCCGGACAAATGCATCATCTTCCCAAGAATCCCAAAGTCCTTTGGCTACCTGCAAATATTCAGCTGCAATCCGGTATCTTTTGGCATGGTCAGGATGTTCTTCAATCGTTTTACTAAAGTTGAGAGCTGTTTTTTCTAATGGTGAGGTAACCACATTCCAGCCCGCCCGGCCATGGCTAATATGGTCGAGGGAAGCAAATTGCCTTGCAACGTTAAATGGTTCACTATACGATGTTGATAGTGTTCCGACAAGACCTATTTTCGAAGTTACTGTAGCAAGGGCAGACAAAATGGTGAGTGGCTCAAACCGATTTAAAAAATGTGGGATCGACTTCTCGTTAATATGCAGCCCATCCGCAATGAAGACTAAGTCAAATTTCCCTTTTTCCGCTTTCTGTGCCTGATTGGTGTAAAATTCCAAACTAACACTTGCATCTGGTTGAATATCAGGATGCCTCCATCCAGCAATATTTCCTCCCACTCCATGAATTATTGCGCCGAATTTCAATTTTTTTGGATTAGGCATTTAAGTTCCCCCTTTTTAATTCAAAGTTACTTGATAGGAATACTTTTTCTTCTTGTGCTTTATCCTATCACGTAAAAAATAGGAATTCTACACTTTCACTGATAGAAAAATTTATTGTTTTCATTCGTAAATTCTATTAACCAACTGTTAATTAAAATTTCAATGCTATATCACACCATGGGCAAGCTGCTGTCGAACGAAACGCTGGCATCCTTGAACAATTAGATCTTTGTCATGATCCAAAGATGCCACATGATAGGAATTTTTCAGAACAATTGTTTCCTTAGCTGCAGACCCTATATGATCGATAATATAATCTGTATTTTCCGGTGGTACGACATGATCCACAGCCGACTTAACGCCTAATACAGGACACTGAATTTCAGGTAGGATTGGAGGTGTTCTGTCCATTAGCGTTTGCAGCTCCTGTATGGCTTTTATAGGTACTTTTTGATAAGTAATTTCATAGGCATCCTTTGCTTTAATATCGGGATTGCCTTCATCGATTAATCTTGGCGCAGTTTTTCCCCTTAAATGGTCAAAAGACGGAAGCGTTAAGGCCGCATTAACTAAGATAATTCCCTTTATATCCCGATACTTATGAGAAAGCCAAAGCGCCAGTGTCCCTCCCATTGGCTGACCCAATACAAATATATTGCTGCATTGCTGGCTTAATTTTTCATAGCCCCTTTCCAAAGATTCAAACCACTCTTCATGCGTGCACTTCTCTAAATCAAAATAATGGGTTCCATGCCCTTTTAATCGCTGCGCCAAAACCGAATACCCAAATTGTGCAAGTCGTTCTCCAAGGTAATGCACGCTTTGTGGAGTACCAACAAATCCATGTGAAATGAGAATTCCAATATTGCTTCCCTTATAAAAAAATTCTTCTGCTCCCTTTATAACTGGAAACCGTTCTTCCATCTCTTTCCCCTTCCTTTTCAATAAAGTCCAACTAAACACATTAAATAAGTAGGAATTAAAACGAAAAAAAACATATATTTCAATTTGTTATAAAATGATTTTTTGGAAATGGCAGACCAAAATGATCTCTAAGTGTATAACCTTTATATTCCGTTCTAAATAACCGTCTGCGCTGCAATTCCGGTATTACAAAATCCACAAATAGTTCTAAATCACGTTCCATGACTTGTGGCATAATATTAAATCCATCAGCTGCTTTGTTAAGAAACCAAAATTCAAGCTCATCCGCAATTCTCGCTGGGGTCCCACTGATAATAAAATGGCCCCTTCCTCCCCCTAAACGAAGAAGTAATTGTTTAACGGTAAGGTTTTCACTTTGAGCCAATTTATTGATTAATTGAGTACGACTTTGGTGACCTTGAATTTCCTCTGTATTAGGAAGAGCGGGCAACGGTTTATCTAAAGTAACGGATGTTAAATTCATCCCCATTCGATTCGAAAGCTGTATTAAACTATGGCTGAAATTTAAGAATTTAGCTAACTCTTCTTCTCTTTCTTTGGCTTCTTCTTCTGTATTCCCGATAATAAAACTAATGCCCGGCAAAATTTTCACTTGGTTTGGGTCCCTGCCATTCTTCGCTATTCTTCCTTTTACATCTTGATAAAAAGCCCTGGCATCTTCAAAGGTTGGCTGTGCAGTAAATATAGCATCTGCATATTGGGTGGAAAATTCCTTACCATCCTCTGACGATCCAGCTTGAACAAGGACAGGTCTTTTCTGTGGGGACCTTGGAAGGTTTAACGGACCACGAACTTTAAAAAATTCTCCTTTATGATGAATTTCATGTACTTTTTGTTTGTCTGCAAAAATTCCATTCTCTTTATCTGCTAAAATAGCATCATCTTCCCAGCTATCCCAAAGCTTCATTGTTACTTCTAAGAACTCTTTTGCTTTTTTATAGCGGTTAGAATGATCAGGGATTCCATCAAGATTAAAATTTTGAGCCTCACTAGCTGTTCCGGAAGTAATGATATTCCAGCCAACACGGCCATTGCTCAAAAAATCAAGGGAAGAAAATCTTCCCGCCACATTAAAGGGCTCATTAAAACTTGTGGATACAGTTCCTATTAATCCAATACGTTCCGTGACTGCCGCTAAAGCTGCTAATAATGTTGTTGGTTCATAAGAAATAAGGGATCCGTTTTCAACTGCATTTGGTGAAGTTGAAGTGCGATCGGCGAGAAAGATAGAATCCATTTTTGCCTTTTCTGCTTTTTGAACCAATTGTCTATAATAAGAGAAGTTCATCAATTGATCAGAATGTGAATCCGGATGGCGCCACGAGGCCTCATGATGTCCCATATTATATAAAAATAAATTCAGATGCATGGTCTGGCTTTGAGTGCTCATTGAACACCTCTTT
Source organism: Neobacillus pocheonensis (assembly GCF_050477905.1). Lineage (NCBI taxonomy): Bacteria > Bacillati > Bacillota > Bacilli > Caryophanales > Bacillaceae > Neobacillus > Neobacillus pocheonensis. Next base: position 70,899 of record NZ_JBCNAD010000044.1, read on the forward strand.
CTGTTAGAATTCCATTTATTGTATTAAGATTCCAACTCAACAGCTTCGGTTTCCCAAACTGTACTAGGAACTTCTCGTCTAAGAACTGGCATCACATCTGCAGCAAATCGCTCCAGCTGCTCATATTGTTCTTCCTTACTTAAGCCCCCTACACTTATACTTTGTACTTGGTGGCCGAATGCCTGATGGTATTTTAATATCTTCTCTATTACAAGTTCGGCACTTCCAATTAGTGCTGATCCATTTTGAATGTGATCCTCCAGATCCTTGAATGGAGATTGATTATGTTTTGCTGCCTCTGTATTCATTTGAATATCATAATAAGGTCGGAAGCGGGAAATAGCTTCCTCCGTAGTATTGGCTATATACAAACTGCCAGCTCCAGCACCAACGACTGCTTTTTTGGAATCATAACCGTAATATTCTAAACGATTTCGATAATGGTCAATCAATTCTTTATATTTAGCCATTGGATGAAAGGCATTAGATGAAAAGATTGGCTCTCCATTCTTTGCCGCCAGCTCAGTAGAAAGCGGACTGGATGCACTCCCATGCCAGATAGGAATCTGTTTTTGAAAAGGTCTCGGTTCCGTGGTTACATTATTTAATGGTGAACGATAGTTTCCTTCCCATGAAACATTTTCCTCGGTCCATAACCGTTTAAGCAGATCATACCGTTCGGCAAGAGAAGCCCATTGTTCCTCCTCGGTTATTCCAAATAACGGGTAATGGCGCGGATCGTTGCCTTTACCAATCATCATTTCTAATCTTCCATCGGAAAGATGGTCGAGTGTCGCATAATCCTCTGCGACTCGAACCGGGTCAAGCACACTTAAAACTGACACAGTAGGCAGCAATCGAATTTTTGAGGTTTTGGCTGCAATGGCTGTTAACATTACGGCCGGAGAGGAAGATAAAAACGGCGCACCATGCCGCTCACCTACCCCATAGCCATCAAAGCCAAGAGACTCGGCTAAAACGGCCTGGTCAATTACTTGTTGAATTCTTTCCTGTGCCGTTAAATTCTCTCCTGTCACACCATTTGGAAGATTACTCATAAGGTCAAACAAAACAAATTTCATTCCAGATTACCCCCGTTCAGTTTTTATCCTTTCAACACGATTTTTTAGACTGGATTGTGGCAGGCAGCCCAATGCCCTTTATACACTTCCCTAAATAAGGGTTGTTCTTCTCGGCAACGGGCGGTCGCTGCCGGACAGCGGGGATGAAATCTGCATCCGCTCGGCGGATTCGCTGGGGATGGTATTTCCCCTTTAATGGTTATCCGTTCCCTGGAGTAGGCAGGATCAGCTATTGGGATTGATTCAATTAACCCCTTGGTATAATGGTGGGCGGGATGCAAGAACAGTTCTTCACTTTCGGCCAATTCCACCAATTGACCTAAATACATCACACCAATTCGATCTGAGACATGCCGAACAATATTTAAACCATGGGCGATAAATAAATAAGTTAAATTCCGCTCTTTTTGTAAATCCTGCAATAAATTAATAATCTGAGCCTGAACCGAAACATCTAACGCGGAAACGGCTTCATCAGCTAAAATAAACTGTGGATTTAGTGCAATCGCTCTGGCAATGGCAATACGCTGACGCTGTCCGCCGGAAAATTCATGCGGATATCGATCATATCCACTTTTATTTAGGCCGACGATCTCTAACAGTTCTTGAACTCTATTCTTCTTTTCTTTCACACTAAGTGATTCATGAACTTGAAGAGGCTCTCCAATGATTTCGCCAACCTTCCAGCGAGGATTTACAGAACCATAAGGGTCTTGATAAATCACTTGCATATCTTTCCGTTTTTTACGTAGTTCTCCTGCCCCTAATTTTGTTAGATCCTGGTCTTGAAAGAAAACGTTGCCACTCGTCAACTTTTCCAACTGTAAAATTACTCGACCCAATGTCGATTTACCACTGCCGGATTCTCCAACTAGACCGAATGTCTCTCCCTTTTCAATGGTGAATGAGACTTTGTCCACTGCTCTAAGATAGGATTGGTTTTGTGTAAAAAGACTTTTTCCAATCGGATAATATTTACTCACTTCCTGAATTGTAAATAGAGGTTCTGCGGTGTGCTTTATAGTGCTTTGAACTTCATTTTTAGACAGCACCACTATATCTGTTTCATCTTCTGGCTGTTTCCAATCTGTCTTAAGTATTTCCTCTGCATACCAGCAAGCTGTAAGCCGATTATTCACCTCTTTTAACGGTGGCGACTCCACTGTGCATCGCTCTGATGCAAAGGGGCAGCGCGGATGAAACTGGCAGCCCGATGGTAGATCAGCCAATCCCGGGATAGTTCCTTTAATGGAATAGAGTTTTTTACTTCGATCACTATCCATTGTCGTAATGGACTGCATCAACCCGCGTGTATAGGGATGATGAGGCTGCTCAAACAGTTGGGCTGCCGTTGCCTGTTCTACGATACGGCCAGCATACATCACAATAATTCGGTCTGCCATTTCTGCTGCAACGCCCATATCGTGTGTAATTAAGAGAATCGACATACCAAACTCTTCCTTCAATTCTTGAAGCAGCTTCAATATTTGTGCTTGTATGGTGACATCCAGCGCTGTAGTTGGTTCATCCGCTATAAGAAGGTCCGGTCCGCAAGCGAGAGCCATCGCGATCATCGCCCGTTGCAACATTCCTCCAGACAATTCGTTTGGATATTGATGAAATCGCAGATCAGCATCCGATATGCCGACTCGTTCGAGTAAATAAAGAGCACGTTCTTTTGCTTGCAGTTTTGTAGATTTCTTGTTTTCAAGAATGGTTTCAATAATCTGGCTTCCAATCGTAAACACAGGGTCGAAAGCAGCCATCGGCTCTTGAAAAATCATCGCCACTTTCTTGCCTCGAATGGACCGAAGCCTTTTTTGCGAGAGCCGAGTTAGGTCAACTCCATCCAATATAATGCTGCCATCAGAAATTTTCCCATTTTCATAATCGATGAGCCGCATGATGGCCTTAGAGGTAACACTTTTGCCGCTTCCGGACTCTCCGACAAGGCAGACTGTCTCCCCGGTTTTAATATGTAGCGATACATCTTTTACGGCGGTTAGATCGCGATCATTTAACGTAAAATCCACCTTTAGATGCTGGATATCAAGCAACTTCTCCATCTGAGGTTCCTCCTTTATCTCATTCTGCTTGTTTTTGGGTCAAAAGTATCCCGAAGTTTATCCCCCATGATATTTACAGAGAGTACAAAAAGGGTAATCGCCAAGCCAGGAAATGTGCAAATCCACCAACCAACCGTCAAATAACCCCGCCCCTGTGAAAGAAGTGCTCCCCAATCAGGAATTTCTTTGATTACTCCCAGTCCAAGAAAGCTTAAACCTGAACCAATTAAAATCGAAGATCCAAGACCAATTGTCGCCATGACTAAAAGCGGGGACCATGAATTGGGCAATAGGTGCCGGAGAAAAATCTTCCACTCAGGTGCACCAATGGAGCGGGAGGCGTCCACATACTGGCGCTTTTTTATTGTTATCATCTGTCCTCTCATTACCCGTGCATAACCCGGAATCGATGCCGCAGCAACAGCTAAGACAATATTAAATAATCCTGGCCCGAGTGCAGCAGCAATCGCTAATGCAAGTAGAACCGCAGGTAATGTCATTAATATCTCAATTAACTGCATAAATACTGTATCAATGAGGCCTCCAAAATAACCGGCAACTGAGCCGATGATTCCGCCAATTAATCCTCCAATGAGAACAGAAGCAATCCCAATAATAAGCGAGTCCCTGCTTCCGTATATGACTAAACTTAAAACGTCTCTCCCAAAATAATCTGTACCAAACCAATGTGACGAATTCGGTGCACTTAAAATATGGGCCGTATCCATAAAGGTTGGCGAATAGGGCGCTAACCACTTTGGAAAAAAGGCGCAGGTAATAATGAAGATCACTATCATACCCGCAGCATATGTAAAGAGGTTTGATACGGAGAAGTTAGTTTTTAATCTAGTAACCTTCCATTTTGGAACCTGCAACACGGTTTTGGTATTAACCACTTCCTTCATTATATTTCCCTCCCGCTTTCAATTTTTCTGTTATCATTTTTAGTGAGCCCTGCGTACACGTGGGTCAATAATCGAATAGGATAGATCAACTAAAAGATTGATAACTACAAAAACAATGGCACTAAAGAAGACAACCCCTTGAATGACAGGTAAGTCTTTAGCCATGATGGCATCTGCAACAATTCTGCCAATTCCCTGTCTGGAAAATACCGTTTCTATTACGACTGTGCCGGCCATTAGCTCCCCAATATTTACACCTATGATGGTAATGGCGGGAATAAGGGCGTTGCGAAGAGCATGCCGATACATTACTGTGCGCTCTGAAAGACCTTTAGATCTTAATGTAACAATGAATGGTTCATTCATCACTTCCAGCATGCTATTACGCACCATACGAATGATTAATCCTGCACCAACAAAACCAAGAGAAAGAGATGGAAGGACAATGGTTTTCCAGCCATCTGATCCCATAGCAGGAAACCAGTTCAGGAATACGGAAAAAATTAAAATAAGTAAAATTCCCGACCAAAATGTCGGCATGGATATCCCAAATAAACCGATTAAACGGGCAACAAAATCAATCCATTTATTACGGTGAATGGCTGATAATACACCGAACGTTACGCCGATTACAATCGAAACCAAAGCGCTTGTAAGTGTTAGAGCGAGTGTAGCAGGAAAGTGTTCTAAAATCTTGGGAAGCACCAGATCCCTATTGACTAAAGATTGACCAAAGTCACCATGAAGAACACTCATAAAATAGTGTGAGAATTGCAGATAAAACGGTTGATCCAGCCCCAATTCCTTGCGTAAATTTGCTACCATTTCGGGTGTAGCAACAGAGGGATCAATCATAGAAAGCACTGGATCCCCCGGCAGCAAATAAATGATACAAAAGACAAGGACTAAGGAGCCAAAAATCGATACAACTGCAGTAAAGATTTTTAAAAAGATCTTGTTCAGTATAGCCACAATGTATCAGCCCCTTTTCTCTTTATTTTTCAATATTGGCATCATTGAACAATGGATAGCCTAATGAGTCGAATGTAATTCCTTTTACTTCTTTAGAAGCCGCCACAGTGTATGGGAAAACATAAACTGGAATGATCCAGGCATCTTTTATTATTTTTTGCTGTACTTTCTTATAAATATCTTCACGTTTTGCAGGATCTAGCTCTACCGTTCCTTGTTCGAGCCACTGATCGAGTTCAGGGTCAGAACCTCCCGTCAGGCCTTTAAAGACAGCTTCTTCTGCAGCTGTACGTGTATGGTAGATGGCGCTAAGCGCATTGGGGTCGGAATTCACCTGGCTGTTTCCATACAAATCGTAATCTGCATTCTTATAGATAACTGTTGCTACATCTTTCGTAATGTTGATTTCTACCTTTATTCCAATCTTTTTTAACTGTTGCTGGACGATGACAGCAATATCATTTCTTTTCTCACGATTAGGAGTTCCATCTACATAATTTAATGTAAATGGCTTTCCATCTTTTACCCGGATTCCATCTGAACCTTTTTTATAACCTAGTTCGTCGAGGATTTGGTTGGCTTTTTTAATATTCGCCTTCGTCTCACCTTCGAGCGCTTTATCATAGCCTAAAATGCCCGGAGTGATTGGTGACCATGACCTTTCGTATGTTCCTAAATACAAAGTCTTTACAATCGAATCCACATCAACTGCCAGTTGAACCGCTTGACGGACCTTCACATTTTTCCATGGTTCTTTTCTTTGATTGAAAAAGAGCGTATATGGCAACCCAATTGTATTTACCTTGAGCAATTGAGTTTTCGGATCATTCTTTAACGAAGCGATATTTTGCGGCGGGACAGTTTCTGCTGCCAGCACCTGACCGCTTTGGACACTGCCAATCCGAGTTGCCTCCTCTGGAATGATTTTAAATGTAATTTTATCTAAATAAGGTGATTCCTTATTTTCTACATTAGACGGTCCCCACTTATAGTCATTATTTTTTCCCACAACAATGTCTGCGTTTTCTGACCAACTGACAAATTTAAATGGACCGGTCCCAACTGGGTTTTTGCCAAATTGATCACCATACTTCTCTGCTGCCGTAGGAGATACAATCCCAAGCATGGCCTGGCTTAAATTGCTTAAAAATGAGGCTGAAGGTGTTGCCAGATTAATTTTGATTGTGTAATCATCAATCACTTCTGATGATTGGTACGGTTTCAAAAGAGCGACAGCATTTCTTGCTTGGGTTTTTGGATCTAGTATTCTGTCAAAACTATACTTCACCGCTGCTGCATTAAAGGGGGTTCCATCCTGGAACTTAACGTCATTACGCAGCTTAAATGTATAGCTTTTTCCATCATCTGAAACAGTCCATTCCGTAGCAAGCCACGGTTTAATGGAGTTATCAGTCGCTTGGACTACCAAACTATCAAAAATTGTTCTGAAAGCACGAACAGCAACCGCTAAACCGCTTCGAGCAGGATCAAGCGAATCCGGAGAAGTTGCAAGGGCATAGGTTAATTCTCCTCCTGACTTTGGCTGAGATAGGGCCTCTTTGTTTGTTTCTTGTGAACTACTATTTTTCGTACCAGTACTGCTGGAGCATCCTGATATCAAGAGTAAAAAAGTTAATGAAAAAGCAAATAATTTATTCCAATGTAATTGTTTCATTTCAAACACTCCTTATCCATTTTTCACTGTCGATGGTGCATAACGATTAACCGGGATTGGAAGACCGAGATTTCCACGCAATGTGTCAGACTCATATTCTGTTCGGAACAAACCACGTTCCTGCAGAATCGGAACAACAAGATCAATAAATCCAGTTAAGTTGCTCGGGAGATTGAAGTGAACAATAAATCCATCAGCTCCGAATCCTTCAAACCACTCCTGAATGAGGTCGGCTACTTTTTCTGGTGTGCCAATGAACGGAGTTCTTGGTGTCGCAGCCCTTAATGCTACCTGCCGAAGCGTCAGGTTTTGTTCTTTTGCTTCCTTTTTAATAAGATCCGTTCCACTTTTAAAGCTGTTAGATCCCAAATCACCGATTTCTGGGAATGGTTCGTCAAGTGGATACTGTGAAAAATCATGATGTTCAAAAAAGCGCCCTAAATAGTTCAAAGCCTGTTCAATCGATACTAAATTAGCAATCTCTTGATATTTCTGTTCGGCTTCTTCCTCTGTTTGACCAACAATTGGCTCGATGCCTGGCAAAATGAGAATGTGATCAGGATTCCTGCCATATTCAGCCGTCCTTCGTTTAACATCTTGATAGAATTTTTGTGCTGCTTCTAATGTGGCGTGACCTGTAAAGATTGCATCCGCATCTTTTGCAGCAAGGTTTTTCCCGTCTTCAGACGACCCCGCCTGGAATATGATTGGCCGGCCTTGCTTCGACCTGCCGATATTTAACGGCCCTTGTACAGATAAAAACTCGCCCTTGTGATTTAATTGATGTAATTTTTCGGAATCAAAGAATACCCCTGATTCCTTATCGCGAATAAATGCATCATCCTCCCATGAATCCCATAAGCCTTTAGCGACATCCAGATATTCAGAGGCAATACGGTATCTTTTTGGATGATCAGGATGCTCCTCGATGGTTTTGCTAAAATTTAAAGCTGTATTCTCTAATGGTGAAGTAACAACATTCCATCCGGCACGGCCATGGCTAATATGGTCAAGTGAGGAAAATTGCCGTGCTACATTAAATGGTTCACTATAGGATGTTGATAAGGTCCCGGCCAGGCCAATACGTGAAGTGACAGCAGCTAGTGCTGATAAAATCGTAAGCGGCTCAAACCGATTCAAAAAATGGGGCAGGGATTTTTCGTTAATATGCAACCCATCTGCAATAAAGACAAAGTCAAATTTAGCCTTTTCCGACTTTTGTGCTTGTTCCTTATAAAAATCAAAATTCACACTAGCATCCGTAAGGACCTCCGGATGCCTCCAAGCCGCGATGTTTCCTCCCACCCCGTGAATAATCGTCCCTAATTTTAATTGTCTTTTGTTTGACATGACGCTTTCCTCCTCTTCGCATTACGATTTTATATAATTCCTACCTGAATAGTTGGTTTTAGGTGAAAAAAATTTTGGAATTCCTTAAACATAACTCTATATATTTATGGGCTGAACATCCTTATTCCCAGTTCTTAATGGGCTTAACAACTGAAATGATTGTAATCTTTCCGCTTCTTTTTCTATTGGTGTATGTATGATAAATTCATCCACCCCATAGGCTCTTTCAAGCTGGTTCAAAACTTCCTTTATATAATCAGGTGTTCCCGCAATAATGTCTGCTTCCTGCTCTGTGATTTCATAGGGCTCACCTGATTGGTTGCCAAAAATTTCTGCTTGCTCAAACGATTGTACAGTAACAGAACGTCCGCTTTGAAGATAGACTTTGACTATTTTCCTCTCCCCTGTTAATTGTTCTGCTTCTGTTTGTGTAGTTGCAGCAATAACAGCCAATGAAATAATCAATTTTCCATCCGGAAAATCTTTACGATATAAATGTGCCGCTTGTTCTAGTACCCTTTCATCACTATTGATAAATTTAGCGAATACAAATGATATCCCCAGTTTAGCTGCAAGCCGGGCACTGTTTACACTTGCTCCAAGCAGAAAGATTTCGGGCTTTTCAGGTGGAATAGGTGTTGCTTGGATCCCAGCAAGGGTATGACCCAATTCGACAGAATTTTCAATCATCTTTTGCAATAAAGAGATTCTTTCATCAAAGTCCTGCCCATTATTGACCGTTCCAAATTGCAAGGCTTTTGTTGATAACGGGAGCCCGCCTGGTGCTTTTCCAATGCCCAGATCAACTCTTCCAGGGGCAAGAGATGAAAGGACATGAAAGTTCTCAGCCACCTTATAAGGGCTGTAATGCTGCAGCATCACTCCTCCAGAACCAACTCGAATGGAGTTTGTTCTTGCTAACAAGTATGAAATCAATACTTCTGGTGAAGAACCTGCCACTTGGTCTGAATGATGATGTTCTGACACCCAAAATCGTGAATAGCCCCATTGCTCTGCTTTTTGAGCCAAACGCACCGTTTTTTGTAAGGCACCAGCAGCTGTGGTCCCAGGAAATACTGGGCTCTGATCTAAAATACTTAGCTTATAACTCATTTCATTTCGCCTCCATTTTATTCCGATATTCCCTATGCGAAAAGTATGTTTTTTATTTAATTGAGGTTAATCCTATCACTGACAATACGATGCTGACAATACTTTTACTGATAGGAAAATATTCAATATTGATAAAAAAAATCTATCAAAATGTTTTATCTTTAACTCTATAAAGGAATTACCTTTCCTCCTTGAGCATCATTATTCAGAAATTGATTGAGTCTTTTTGTTAGACCACCATGGCCAAAGCGAATAAACTTATGTTTATTTGATTCGTACAACTCATCTTTTTCATAATCTAAAAACCCCAATAGCTGAATTCTTCGGCAATAAATATTGACAATTCCATAGTCAAAAAACCATTGATCAATCGTATTGTAAATCCCTCTATTGACTCCATACTGTTGATTGCACCAAATAAAAAACTGCAAATCAGGCAAATTGAGATACTTACTAGCTGCTAGGGAATTTACTGTTTTTGTAATTTGCCTCGCTGAAAATTTATTTTGAGGTTTCATATGCTTCCTCCTCCTTTTAAATTTAAATCCAATAATACAAACGTGAATAGTCGGAATTGAAATATGATTATCTTCTTTACTATGGTGCAAGGGCTACTTTTTTAATTGAAATTATCCTATCACCCAGAAGATGGTAATGGCAATACGTTTACTGATAGAAAAAATCAATCAATTAATAAGAAAATTTAATCACTATCTATACTTTGCTTATCAAATTCTTTAACAACTAAAAGAATATCATTCCAAAGCTTCTGATTTTCGATACCATTATTTAAGTAGGCCGCATAAATATGCTGATTTAAATTTATAAAGTGCGTAACATCTATTTCAATTAGATTCCCTTTTTCAAGCTCCTCTTTCACGCACAGGTAAGGTAAAAATCCGATGCCATTTTTGCTTAAAATGATAGATTTTGCCACTTCCAGATGGTCAACTAAAAATTCTATTTTTGGCTTAACATTGGCCACTTCAAATAATTTATGGATACGATTCCAGTCAAAAGCACCACATTCAAAAAATACCATGGGTTCCATTGCTAATTGCTGAACAGATAAATTGTTTTGAAATTGGAAGGAGTGTCCAGGATAAACTACTAATCTGACTGAATTATTTAACAGCTCATGCTTCTGAATCCCATGATGAGAAACCTCCTTTAAAAAGGCGATATCAACCTGCTTTTGAAGAAGTTTATCCAACAATACTTCGTTTGGCGCCGAGATAAATTTAAATCGCATTTGGGGATGGGCTTCTTTCAAAAAAGGAAGGGCAAATGGCATAAAGTATTGTGATGTAATGATATTCGCACCAATAACAATTTCCTCTGGATGATCTTCCTTGTTCAATAGTTTCTTTCCTTGATCGTAAGTTCGTATAATTTGCTCTGCGTATGGGATAAATGCTTTGCCTTCTTCAGATAACTGCAAACTTCTCCCCTTACGTAAAAATAATTCAATGCCCAAATCCCGTTCCAATGTTTTAATTCTCGCTGTAACGGTTGGCTGAGATAAATAAAGAGCCTCAGCTGCTTTATGGATACTTTCTAAATGGACCACGTACATAAAAGCTTCGAGATGATCAATATTCAATTCTTCCAACCCCTTTCCTGATTTAATAACTTTCCTAATCCAATAAAAAAGACTCCTAAACACACGGATGCGTTAAGGAGCCTTTGGATGACCAATCGGCAGATTTTTATTTTTGGCTCTGTTAAATTTGGCTGTTGATTTCCGCTCCAGGCGCTCAGCGCCGCGCGGGCGTGCCGGGGAGCCTCCTCGGCGCTTTTGCGCCTGCGGGGTCTCCCCTG
>NZ_JBCNAD010000045.1:0-120591 GCF_050477905.1 Neobacillus pocheonensis
CAAACCCTTACCTATCTGTATTAAGAAAGAGATGAAATTCAATTTCACTTTTATGTCGCCTTTGACTCAAATTCTGAAAGAAAAAGAAAAAAAGCCTCTAAGTGACGCTTCTTGGGCAGTAAGTGTTGTGTTGTAAATATTTAACATTTTAAGGAGTACTTTATATTATGGAAAAATAACGAAATGGAGATGGACAAACATGGAATTTAAAAAAATATTTTATGTTTCGTAAAAGACTAAATATTGTGCAATAAAATTGATTTTTTCTAATGTATTTTAGATAAGAACTTATGAAATAGAATAAATGGTGTTTTAAAAAACAAAACCATCCTAGAAAGGATGGCTTTGGAAAATGGACAAGAATTTTTTATATAACATCATATTCCGACCGCCAGAAAATGTATCTGGGATAGTTTCTCATTTTTAAGAATAACGGTAATAATTCCTTACTGATTATACTGAGGTTCTTCACCTAGAATTTCTTGAAGACGAGGTTCAAGGCTATCAAGCACGGATTGTGTTTGTTGTGCGGCTTGTTGATAAAGCTGTTTTGCATTTTGATTATCGGTAGCTAACGCAAAAGATTCAAAGCTTACCTGAGCACTTTTTAAACCTGCTAAAGCTTGTTTTACCTGTGTTCCAACTGTCATTTAAAAGTCCTTCTTTCGTTTGATTATTGAAAATCTACTCTGCTCGGTTTGTGGCGTTATTGTTGGCAACATTAGCACCTTCGCCAGCATTGTTGCCCACTGCACCTCCAGCAATTGCACCCGCAGTTGTGCCAACTGGACCCACAACTGAACCCACGACAGCACCCGCAACAGCACCGACTCCGGTTCCTACAGCCTTACTAGCGTTGTTATCAGTACGATTAGTTTCTTTGTTATCAGTCATCAATCTCACTCCTTGGTTTGTTATAGGGAACTGCTAATGCATTGTCATCGCAGTACCAAAACCTATTTTGCCCAAACGAGGACGATTTACGCTGAGGAATAAAATGAAGTTGTACGCCAGAAGAATGCAAAAGTAAGTGAATAGAAAACAAAAGTCTAATGGATGCTTTACAACAAAAAAAGGCGTCATATTGACGCATCAATTTGAAACAAAAACATGTTGAATGGTTTATGAAGGATTACTATGATTATGAGAAAAATGTTGAAATATGACAGACAAGCGGGATTGTAAACAACGATAATGTGCAACAAAAGTGAAGGTGTTTGTTTAACTACGGGTGCAAGAGTTGAAGATTGGGACTACCGCGGCGATACCCCCTTTTCAATTTTGAGGTAGTTTTTACCTTTAATAAAAATTAAATGTAGGGTGATTATATAGAAGTAATTTAAAACAAAAGGAGAGATTCCCATGACTCAAATTGATGTAAATCAACTAAATCGAGCAAAAGCAAATGTAACACTCACGCAGGAATTGTTAACTAAAGCAATTGAAAAGGTAAATTCAGATCCTACACTCGCTCAGGAAGCGATTAAACAGGCTTCGAACGAAATTTCGTCTGCTTTAACTGCCGTAACTCAAGTAGAAAAGTCATCACAAGCCCCATCGACAGAATTATAATATCGTTTTTGAATGAAATACTGAGAAAAGTAGTTGTAAATCCCCGTGACAATGTCAGGGGATTTTATTATAAGGATTAATTGCTGATTGTTCTTAAACTACTTACATAGGCAAGGTAAGATTGTGAAATATTGTACTTACACTAACGGGTGCTTTAGTGAGAAAAAAGACTGTCTTTTTGACGGTCCTTTTTTGGTGAGGTTAACACAAATACATTTTTGTAAAGTGCCTGCTACTTATTTATAGAGTTATTATTGCTCTCATCACGATTTGTGGAAGCTGTTTTGCCATCGACTTCAGCCTCCTCAACGATCTGGTTACCAATAGCACCGCCTGAAACTCCGCCTATTACAGTACCAATTAGTCCAAATGGAGCACCTATCATAGCACCCGCAACGGCTCCATTAAAAGCTCCTGCTGCTTCACCAAAGTCACTCGCATCTTGATTAGCATTACTATCAGCTTGATTGTTGCCACTTTCTTCTACATTTTCACCAAAGTTATTGCGTTCGTTACTCTGATTCATCTATTCACTTCCTTGTTTATTAATGGGGAATATGCTGATGATGAAAGGACACTACCCCAAACATATACTACCCAGCTGAAGTAGTTTTACTCAATATGTTGGTTCAAGATATACTTGTCTTATCGGCAGTCATTTTTTCTTGTTCAACTAATGGGTAGCTTGAGTTTAAGAAAGGATTGCAGCGGCGATCCTTTTTTCTTGTTGCACTAACGAAGCAGTTTAGCTTAAAAAGGAGTTTGTTTATCGAGGGAGTGTTGCTCTATAACAAATTGAATAAATAGATTTTTAGAGGGGGATTAATAAGAAGAAGTAGTATTAAGAAAGGAGGTTCCCTGTATGTTGTTTAGTCCTCCTGAAAAGATAAAAAAATTAATTGATGCACAATATAATATATTAGATAATGCCCATACTCATCTACAAGAAATTTGGGTAGATAATGTCTTGTTTACCTTTGGTTGGTGGACTTCATTATTATTAAGTATCATTCCGTGGATATTATGGTTTATCTTTAGAAACAAGGAGAGTAGCACTAGGTTATTATTAGGTGGACTTTGGGCTATGTTCATTTCCACATGGTTAGACTATGTGGGGGTAACGATGGGTTTATGGAGATACTATAATAAACTAGTACCATTAATGCCCGATTATATACCATGGGATTTTGGATTAATGCCAGTAACAGTAATGTTTTTTCTACAGATTAAAGCCAATGTAAATCCACTCATCAAAGCTTTCGTTTTTGCTGGCATGACAGCATTTTTAGGAGAACCTTTATTTCTCAAATTAGGATATACAAAATATCCAGGGTGGAATCCAATCTTTTCATTTCCTATTTTTATCGTTATATATCTAATAGCCCATTTTTTGGTTAATAGTAAGGCTACTAAACCACTTAGATGAGGTCTACACGTTTAAAATAGTTGTTTATTTCAGTTATTACTAATAGTTGAGAATTAAACTTGTCAGCTATTAGTGTTGTTAACGGAGTAGCATTGTGAAGAAAGAAACCTCCTTGCATAGACCCAGTTGCCAATAGGCAGCTGCTTTTTTGAGGGCACAATCGGAGCAGTATTCCTGTAATAATTGTCTTAAAGGGCAAGTTTGTGAATAAAAACACTTAAACAAACGGGTGCTTTTGTTGAATAAGCGTAGTAGTTAGTTAGCTACACGCTTTTTTCTTTTCGCAGCGAATAAACAGGTGGCTGCCTAAAAGAAAAAGCGCACCCTGTATTAGAGTACGCTTCCTAAGTATTTTAGCTATTGCGCAAGTTGTCTTCGTAAAAGACTTTTGCTTCTTGATAGGCTTGTTCTTCCGTAGGATATTTCTGCGAGGAAAACAACGGTTCACCTAACGCAGTTCCGCCTTCCACCGCTGCCCTCTTATGCAAATATGCTTGATACTGTCCTCCCGTAATCGAATGAACAGTTATAGCGTAGTTAGAATCTAGCTTCATCTGATTTCGCCCCTTTTCGTACTACTATTTCTCCAAAATATTGTTAATTCCCTTTAAATAAAGGTGCAGCAGCTTCGAATAGTTGGGAATGATGAAACAAGAAAAGAGCCGAAGCTACGAAAAGATACAATAATGTTATTAAACTATCGGGGCAGTTTAATGGAACAAGGGAGATGGAATTTTGTTTTCTTTGCCCTATGAAGTGCAGCAAATGAAAAAGCTAGGAATCGTTCCTAGCGTCCAGTTTTTACATATTATTTATTTCTCCTTCCTGTTGGCGAGCGAGTCACGGTCACTTGCTGTTGGAGGCTGCTCTAACCATCCATTTTTTATCATTAGGTTTGCTCCGTCTTCTGCAAATTGTAAGAGTTCTAAAATTAGTCGTACGTAATGAGCACCTAAATCTCTTCTTGAATTGACACTCAAAGCAGAACCATAAAATGAAAGGGATAATTGTGTAGACAATAGAATTTGGTACATCATATATTTATCCGAAAAGGTCATAGAAGTAGAGCTCGTGATCATCGATTGCCAAGAAACAGGAGAATTTAATTTATCTTCCTTAAATACCGATTCAAATATTTTTATGTGTTTATTGGCAATGTCAAGTCCCCTCATGAAATATTGACGAATCTCTTTGGATTGGGCTACTTGGATAAATCCTACTTTTAAAGCAGCATGTAAATGCATTTTTAGCATGTTGAAAGTAATATCTCCTATTTCGATAGCATTCAGAGGACGACGATCTCCCAACCATCCCGTTAAAAAACTTTGGTGCTTTACAAAATCGATTGATTCGGGTGGTGAAATAACAGGAGGTCGTACAAAAAGTCCTTTCGAAAGCATTAAATCAATGGATTGATCAAAAAGCTCCATCGTTTCGGACATACAGGTTATGTAATACTTCCGTAAGTCAGAACGAACGGAAGTACCAACAGACAAAGAATATCCAGTCATGCCTTGCAAAGTCATGATATAAATATAATTTAGGTAGAACGGGTCTTGAAAAAGACGAGGTGCCTGAATGTTTACGTCATCTTTTTCTGTAAACCCATGTGGAATAGGATAATTTTCATTTAACATGAATTCTGTAATTTTTTGAACATGCTTTTGGGATATTCCCAAGGATGTTTGGTAAATCGATTTGACATCAGGATCTTCGATATGCTCCAGTGCATAACGAAAAAAACAAATGGACATGGTATCAAAAATGTATTGAGTCCAAAGGCTTGCCATTTCTGGAGCAGTTAATCGAATGGGGTTATTTGTCTCCAAGATTTTTCCTCCAATAAACGAACTTGTACATTTTTTTTATTGTTCTCTCAGAGGTGAATAATATGTAAAAAATTAGCAACCTCTTAAATAAAAAGATTTTACTGATGAGAAACAAGGTGTAGTTTTGATAAAAACAGTATTTGTGGAGGTTTTTTACAAAGAAACTTCAACATGGTTCGATGCGGGTGGTTCAGTAATTCCAATTATTATCCGGATACATCTATAGCTTAAATGGTGTGATTCTTCAAGATGTAGTTTGCCTTTTTCTAATCTCACAAAAAAATTGTGAAAAAGTGCACTTAAAGTAACGGGTGCTTATGTTAAAGATGGGATGGCGGCGGCGATCCCGTTTTCTTATTGTGTTAACAGATACAGATTACATGAATAAGAAGTATAAGATCGTAGTGTGTATCATTTCATACAAAATAGGTAATAAACTAGTCCGCACAAATCTAAGTTCACATAGACTAATGTAATAACAAGATATTTTCACATGGAGGTCATTTAACGATGTTTTGGAAAAAAAGTCCAAAAGCAGTACCAAAAATAAAAGAAACTCCAAAAGAAGTACCAAAAATAAAAGAAACTCCAAAAGCAGTACCAAAAATGAAAGAAACTCCAAAAGAAGTACCAAAAATGAAAGAAACTCCAAAAGAAGTACCAAAAATGATAGAAACTCCAAAAGCAGAACCAAAAATGATAGAAACTCCAAAAGCAGAACCAAAAATGAAAGAAACTCCAAAAGCAGAACCAAAAATGAAAGAAACTCCAAAAGCAGTACCAAAAATGAAAGAAACTCCAAATGTAGTACCGAAAATGAAAGAAGTTCCAAATATAGTACATCCAATGAAAGAAACTCCCAATGTAGTACCACACATGAAACAGATGCCAGTCCAATACTTTCCATTTCAAGCATGTCAGCCAATATACTGCCCGCCTCAAGCGTTCCCTGCTCAATATTATCCACCACTAGTTTCACCTTGGCAACAATATGTAAAAACAAATTTGTATAATACACATGTACACCCTTCGCATACAACTACTTTTAACAAGCATATGATTCATCATCAATACTATTTCCCGCACACAGAATCATATGTAAATCAATGCTGTGGAACACATACGATGTGCGGATTCCCATTCAACCCTTGTTGCCCGCCTAGACCATTTGGATACTAGCTTCATTTACCCCAGCCATTTAGGCTGGGGCATTTTTATTAAAGTCGTTTTTACTTCCCTAGGTGGGTCTATTGTGTAATATTTCTTATTAAAGTAACGGGTGCTTTACTTCACGAACGGGTCGCTGCCGCCTTGAATTCTCAAAGATTTATTCTCCGCGCAAATCAGGTATCCATATCCAAGGAAGGGATGGTGCCGATACTTCGCGAAATTGTTTTTTGGTATGGTTCCCTGACGATGGGCAAGCGCTCCAATTTTAGTGTTCATTTTTATTTTTTGGAAATGACGACCGACAGTAAATGTGATTTTAACAAAAAAAGAGCCGTGCGTTTTTACCGGCTTATTACTTATTATTTGATTGAAAATAATCCAGTAATCCTAGGTAAACGCCTTTAGCTACTTTATCACGGTAAGCAGAACTTTCGACAACCGAATCATCATTTTTATTTGAAAGGAAGCCAAGCTCGATCAGCGTACTAGGTTGTGAATTGTTGCGTAATACACTCAAGTTATCGAATCTTGTTCCATCGTTATTTAACCCGGTTGCTTGGACGACTTCATTTATAATATCAGAAGCTAAAGGGTTACTTGTCTGCTGGTAGTAAAAATTAGTTATTCCATTTACTGATGGATCGCTTGACCAATTATAGTGAAAACTGATAAAAGCATCCGCATGGTTTTGGTATGAAACAGCTACCCTTTGTAGTAAAGGAACATAAGTATCGCCGGTCCGAGTCATAATGACATTGGCACCTTCGTTTTCAAGTATTTGTTTAACTGCTTCCGCCGTGGATAAGGTTAATGATTTTTCATGAGTTCCTGCAATGCTTGTTGTCCCATCATCCTTTCCTCCATGACCTGGATCAAGCACAATTGTTTTCCCTTGAAGGGGATCAAAACTATTTTGGGCAATGAACGGGACGGTTGTCTGAATACCTGAAATTGATTCTGTCGATTGAATTTGTCCCTTTTCGTTGAAAGGAACTATTTTCCTCGTTGATGGTGGACTTGCAATAGCACGTTTTGCTTCGCTAGATGAGTCTTTAGCGATGTAATATCCATACACCCATCCCTGAATACCAGAAGAAGACACCATTTTTGCCCATCCAGATTGCTCTTCTTGGATAGTTATTTTTGCTCCCATTTTTAATCTGCCTACAACCTTGCTAAATAAACTTGGATTCTCTCGAACTCGCAAAACAGTGGCTTCTACGGTTGCTACTATATTTTCATTGGATGTTGCATTTACTTGAGGAGAAAACATATTTGCATAAGCCGTATGCTCCCTTTGAAGGGGAATAAAAAATATGAGTAATAGGACAAAAACACTTAGAACAGCCAATATGTTTTTCATACGGGTTGTTATCATTGTAGTAACCTCCATCCTTTTTAAACTATCAAAATTAGGATGGACAGGTTTCTATAAAAATATAATCTATCTACAAAATATTGTTTGCAGTGTAGTTTAATCATTTTTCGTTCTTAACAAACCGGAACATCCAATAGGATTGCGCAAGGACAGTAGCGTTAGAAGTTACATTAATATTTAAAGGAACTCCGGATTATTCCGAAGTTCCTTTTTTCATGTTTCATTATGAGCCTTTAAACCACATTATTGATGTGGTATAGACTGAACCTCCAATCATTTCAGTAATACAAAAAAATGTTAAACAAGAGTAAGGGAAAACCAGCAGATTGTGAAGCATTGTATTAAACTAATGGATGCTTTAGTTAAACAAGAATTAATAATAAATACACAAAAAATACCGAGCTAATTTCGGTGCTTTTTTGTATGATATTTAACTTGTTATTTCCCCAATTATTTTTAGTTTTGTACTTCAAAACAGAACCCTTTAACTAACAAGGGCTTTTTTATATTGCTTCTATTTAATAAACGACTGTTGCTCTAACGATGATTAACAAGATAAACCCGATAGTAAATACTAGGCTTCTTTTTATTTTTCCTCCATATGTCCCCCTGGCCTTTCTCACCTTTTTTTCTTAAGAAAATGGATTACCAATAGATACCCTCCATAGGGGGAATTGGCCGGTTTTCTATTTCTTTTACCACCTTAGTTATATCTTCTGACCCGTTAACAATCACCCTTTCAATGACCATTTTACGATATCCGTTTTCCCATTTTTTATCTTGAATGAATTGATAGGCTACCTTTGGAATTTCGCTTTTATTCTTCGCATAAAAATATCCACTAGAAGACACACCTGAACCTTCGATCTTTAGATAAATATCCAGCATGAACTCCATAATATCACCTCATCTTATATCTCTTTTCTTATTATAGAACATATGTTTGTTTTCTGACACTAAAACTGAATTTTAGTAGCGAAAAAAAACAGAGGTGACAGGCACGAGAACCTCCTCTCTCCATATAGTGCAGTATTGAAATAATGTGGGGAGGGTCCGCTTTTGGTTATACATGTTGTCCAAAGGGGTGAAACACTTTGGCAAATTGCGAATCGTTATAAGGTGGATATGAAAGAAATCGTTCAATTAAATGGACTTCCAAATCCAAACCAGCTGATAGTTGGCCAATCATTAGTAGTCCCGGTTCCCGGCACATCTTACATCGTTAAATATGGGGATACGTTATGGTCGATTGCACAAAAAAATGGAGTGACGACTAACTCTATTATTCAAGCAAATCAACTAACAAATCCCTCTATTTTATATGTAGGAACAAAACTAATGATTCCTCCAAGGATACACGTGGTTCAATCGGGGGAAGCACTGTGGCAGATTGCGAGTCGCTACGGTGTTACGGCTCAAAGTATTATCAAAGAAAATAAGATTCAAAATCCAAACCTCATTTACCCTGGATTACAGTTAAAAATACCGAGTAAAAAACCAGCCATCGAAGTAAATGCCTATACTTATCAAGCCGATCAGGCCGCTGCCGATACGGTCCATGAGCTTGGTTCCTACCTTACCTATATCAGTCCATTTGCCTACCTCATTAACGAAAAGGGAGCACTCACTCCGGTAGAGGATACCTTAGTGACGAAAGCAGCGGTTTCTGAAAATGTAGTACCGATGATGTCCATTACAAACTTTACAACAGGATCAGCAGGCTCCAATGTCGCCCATACCCTTCTTTCTAGTCCAGAATTACGCGAAACAATCCTAACCAATATGCTTCGGATCATGGATGAAAAAGGATATAAGGGCGTAAACATCGACTTTGAAAATGTATTACCAGTAGACCGCGAGAACTACAACCAATTTCTCCAGCTCGCAGTCGACCGCCTGCATCCTAAAGGATACTTTGTTTGCACGGCCTTAGCACCAAAGATAAGCGCCACCCAGGCTGGTCTTCTCTATGAAGCACATGATTATGAAGCACACGGAAGAATTGCTGATTTTGTCGTCCTGATGACGTATGAGTGGGGCTACCGGTTGGGGCCGCCGCAAGCCATTTCACCAATAAATCAAATGAGGCGTGTAGTGGAATATGCAAGGTCTGTTATGCCTGCTGAAAAAATATTCTTAGGCTTTCAAATCTATGCGCGAGATTGGCTCCTGCCACATGTCCAAGGACAAGAGGCTGAAACGTTTAGTACACAAGAAGCCGTGGTCCGGGCCGTAAAATACGGAGCAACGATTCAGTATGATGAGACCACACAATCTCCATTTTTCCGCTATGTCGATGAAAAAGGCCGCAGCCATGAAGTATGGTTTGAGGATGCACGAAGTGCTCAAGCTAAATTCGATTTAGCAAAGGAATTTAATCTTCGTGGAATCAGCTACTGGGTGCTAGGTTATCCCTACCCATCCAATTGGTCATTGCTGGCTGATAATTTTAATATCATAAAAAGAAAATGACCAAGGGGACGATTCTGGTGGCTTTTTTGATTCAGCAAATGAGCGAAAAAGACCAGGAGAACCGTCCCCTTGGCACTTGGTGTTCCTTCCTCTTAATGAAATTCCTCTTTATTAATGGTTGATTTTGGTTTTTAATTAAAAGAGAGAAAAAGGGATGGAGGAAGTATGGGTGGATATCCTGAGACAAACTAGAAATCGTGAAAACATTAAGCTGTTGATGGCAAGAGACTTCAGTTATCATCAAGCAAGAAAATTAAATTGGGTTACTATTTTCCTTGCTGTAATACCAATCATCTATTCTATAATTTCTAAATTAACTGGCTTCAAACTGAGTGAATATACCCATCTGGACAAATTTATTAATGAAAAAATGATAGGTGTAATACTATCGATAATTGTTTATCTTATGACATTAGCAATCTCTGAAAAAATTAAAAGATTAAAAGAGTTCTCTAATAGGCTGCGTGAACAATATGATTGTAACGTTTTTAATCTACCATTAAATAAATATATGATGAAAATACCTTCCCATCAGGAAATTGATAAGTATTCAGAAAAACAAAAGGAATTGGAACTGTATTCTGTATGGTATGGAGAAAAATTCACATCGAACCATTTACTTAATATAGTCGTTTGCCAGGCAGATAATATATCTTATGCAGCATTTTTATATAAAAAATTAAATAATCTATTGTTTATTTTCAGCTCGATTCTAATCATGATGCTTATCGTCATAGTATTTACACTTAATAATTTTGAGAAGGTTTTCTTTAATGTACTTGTTCCTTCCTTTACTATTTTCACTATAATATTTAAGGTTACCTATAAATCTACGACAATACAGAAGGAGTACCAACACTTATTAAATCTAATCAAAGAGGATGCGTTTGCTGAGAATATTGATCTAATGAATCTTAGAATGTTACAGGATAAAATATTTCAGACCAGATCAAACGACATCATAACCCCTAAAATGATTCGAGAAAAATTGTTAGGTGAGAACAATGAATATAAGACCTTTTTTTATAGCTTTAGGGAAAACATATATAAAGGTGTGGTAAAACAAATAAAATATCCTAGTGAAATCCCTGTTTACGATTTAAACTATCATGATTCTTATACAATAGATGAAATTCATCAGCCATTATTAATAATGCTTAAAGAATTAGACAAAATATGCTCGGAAAATGGTTTAAGATATATTATCGATGGCGGAACCTTATTAGGAAGTATCAGGAACCAGGGATTTATCCCCTGGGATGATGATATTGATATTGGGATAAAATACGAAGATCGAGAGAAGTTTTATTCAATTGTTAAAAAACACCTATCAAGTGATTACAGTATACAATGTTTTGGAGAAGACCCTTTTTATTCACCCGTACTTCCTAAGTTTCGAATTCGATTGAATAATACAGAAGTAATCGAAAAGTTACCGAACGCCAGTAGTAATTTTAAACATAAAGGAATTTTTATTGATGTTTATTCGTTTGATTTTGCCCTTAAAGGGTTCTGGATGGACAAGCTCTATAGATTATTGATTATGCTTCCTATATATCAAATACTTACCCATTTAGATACGTTTGGAAAAGGAAAATACAAACTATATTATTTGAAAAAATTATATCTTTTCTTTGAATGGGTTTATAGCAAACTTCCAAAAAATAAGGAATGGATGTCGTATTCACCTAGTTATCTTTATAAACTATTAAGACCTGGACCGTATTATCAATCAGACAAGGTTTTTAACGACCTTACATATTTGCCATTTGAAGACTCTCACTTTCAGGGACCGGCCGACGCGCATCACATTCTTCAAAGATGTTATGGCGATGAATACATGCTACCGAATAAGATATATGTAACGGTTCTTCAACATATAAAAGCAATAAAACTTTAATAAAAAGAGTAGAGGCCTGAAACAAAAAGCCCCTGCTGAACCATATTCAGCAGGGGCTTGGTTTGTAAAAATTATCTTTTATTATTTATCATTTTGATAGAAGAACGTGGCCGTTAAGCTTCCATCTTCATTTTCTTTGATATTCTTCACATTGATGCCGGAAAGACCTACACCATTATACCCTTTAAAGAAGTAGAAAGAGCCGGAGTAGACGTTTGCTTGATTGGATTTCAATACATCACCAGTCTTGAAGAAATCTCCCGCATCCCCGCGATTTACATTTTTTTCAAGATCAAACTTCCCATCCTTCTGGACGACGGATAGTCCATAGTGAGTAACGCCGCCGTTTTCAGGATCGTTCACATTATAGATTTTATTTCCGTAGCTTTCCACACTGTTTACATCATTAAAGCCCATTTCATAATGTTTCAAGGTATTTTCGTCCACATGCCATGCTACTAGACCGTGGGAATCCGCACCTTGACGGTTCAGCCCTTGGTTGAACCCGACTTGCTGAACGTTTTCAAACAGATAGTACTCAGTTCCGTTTGAGCCTGGTACTTCCATTTTAACAAAGCCCTTGCTTGCCCCAGCCTTATTAACAGGTGGAAGAGTAATTGTTTTCTCACCATCCGTAGGAGCCACATTAATTGGATTTGCCCAGCCTAAGAACATTTTGCTAAACGGATCAAAGTTAGTCGGTGAGTTCCCCAAATAGGCATTTCCACGTGGATAGCTCATCCAGGATCCACCTGCCATGATGGTGTAGTTACCAGCTCCTTGAGAGGTGTAGTCTACATCATAAAGGTCAGGAAGACCGAGAGCATGGCCAAATTCATGCGAGAATACCCCTGCTTGTGTTGGATACGGACCTGTTTTCAATGCATCATCGTAGCCATTTACGCCATTATATCCGGCAACGTTACCGCCAATCTCTGGTTCGATCGTGTAGGTTCCAATTGTCACCCCATCTTTAGTCCATTTATCTTTATTATCTTCCATGAACTTATTTTCATCTTGAAGGGTTCCATCATGATAATATGGTTGATAGTACAATGCACTTTGAATATCCCACTTATGAGACCAAACCTGCTGAGGGTCACCGCTCCACTCTGCACCTGTTCCGGCATGCACGATAAAGACATTTGGCACTACCCCGTCAACAGCATATTTAGAAAAATCAACCTGAGCATCTGCTGCATTTAGAACATCTGCCACCAAGTCACCCATATGACCATATCCATTAGTGTTATCCAAATCCCCTAAATCCTGGCCAAGATAATGATGTGCATCATAAGGAAGAGTCACCCACTCTTTCGGAGCATCATCCGTCGTTAATGTTACTTTTCCATAGCTGTTCTCTTTATAGGCATTCTGCATGGTCCTATTCTTTGGTACATTAGGGCCGTCAAATTTTGAGAACTGTGGAAGTTCATATGGATTATATGTGTCACCAAAAATTAAATCATTAAAATACTTTGCTGGAACTTGTGTAGCAGGAGCCCCTACTGGCTGCTCGCCAGCAAACTTAACCAACAAAACAAGCATTGGTATCTTATCGCTTGTCGGAGAGTATGTAACATGATTGGTACCAGGTGCGTTGAACTTTTTCCCTTTTGGAAGAGAAGCTAGTTTTTTGGCCTGCTTGGTCATATCGATTCCATGTGCTTTAGCAAAAGCTTCAAACTCGGGAGACGGAGCCACCTGTTCAGGTTTGACCAAAGAAAATTTAGAAGTTGCGCTCGCCGTTTTGGAAACGTTTGTTGAAGAATAACCCACCGTTGTTCCGCCAAGAAGTGCTAAAGATAGAGCCGCTGACGAAAGGACTTTCCACATACACAGACACCTTCTCTTTTAATAAATTTATTTAGATTTTCGAAAAATATAAATCTATTAAAATGATACCAATTATCCCCAAATATATCAATATATTCAGAAAAATATATATTTTCTGTCACCGAGAATAAAAAGTATAATTAACAGGCTTTATAGTATAAAAAAATGACCAGGAGGAAAAATATCATTTTAATCAATAATCCCAAAAAGGGCGGTATCATTGAGATGAATGATGAATGGCAAGCATTAATGGATCAATGTCTAGCGAAAGGATATGCTCCGCACGACGTTGAACGAATGGTCTTATTGTACGAGACGTTCAAAGACAAAGATGAATCGATAATGGAACAAGATGAAATGTTGAAAGAAAAATTTTGGCAAGAGGAGAACGAAGAAGCCCCTTTCTAATGAAAGGGGCAGACTAGAGAAGCAATCTTTTTTAGGCCATTTGTTTGACAGTTTTATCTGTAGAATTGATTTATTTCTTTTTGTTGGCCTTCATAATGACATCATAAACATAATCAGCACTTCCACCCTTACCAGGAGCAGGTGCATAAGTAACCATCATCACAACTTTAGAGTATTCAGAGCTTCGGACCATATCACGAAGATCTACCCTATCACTTTCACTCATATTTAACAGGTTAGGGAATTTAATAACTTTGACATGATTGTCCTGCCCCTTTGCAACACCTTTCTTGTATCCAATAAACTGAACTTGGTAATCTACATATTCCTTTGTTGCTTGTTCTAGACTCATGAAACCAGCAGGAGATTTCATAGCATCAATTAGTTCGCCATTTAGCTTAAGATTTGATACGTACCAACCTTCTTCATTAAAGCCCCAGTCTGTCATACATAAAATTAGAATGAAAGACTATTTGAATTTTAGTGGAAGTAAGGGGGGATTTACTAGATATACATCAATAATTTAAATCTTTATAAAAATAAGAGTCCTGTTAATCCAGGACCCTTTTTTATGTTCTTTATTTTCTCCTTAACTAGTAACTAACGTTTTATCATCAATCTTCAATTGCTTTCCAGAATTCCTTCGCGACAATTTGGTAACCTTCTTCGCTTAAATGTATATCTTGCGGATTGGGTAAGTATTGATCGGCTTTCTTTGCAATAATTTTTTCTGTTGGTACAAAAGTATAACCGTTTGCGGCAGCATCTGCCTTAATGGCATCGTTTAATCCATTCAAAAACGGCAAGAGCGTTGCTTGTTGTTGTTCTGGCAGATGAGGCAATGGATTATAATAACCCATAACATAAACATTTGCATTTGGGTTTATTAACTTAATAGCTTGTAAAGTTCCATTCAGGTTATTTTTCACATTAGTAACAGCCGCTCCAAGAAGTGCCGGGTTTGTTAATAAAGCACCGATTAGATCATTTGCCCCAATATCGATAGTGATTAACTCAGAATTCCTGATTACTTGTTTAGTGGTAGGATTATTTGCAACATCCAATAACAAATGAGTGGACGTATATCCTGATACACCCAGATTGGTTAAATGCACTGAATACTGAGATTGCTCAAACCTCGCTTTTAAATAATCAGGATATCCTAATCCATCTTGTCCGAAAGGGGTAATTCCTGCTGCCAAGGAATCTCCTAACGCTAAATAATCAAACGGTTTTTTCTCATTTTCTTTGGCAGATGCACTTAGAGGCAGCACTGCAACAAGAGCAACAGCCAATAACATGGATGATAATTTTTTAATTTTCTTCACTGAACCCTCTCCCTGCTTTTTTTAGGCACTCGTCTAACTGAATCCTCATTCACCTTTTTATGGGTGAATAGGACTAATAACTCCCTCTTTTGACAAGTACCCTTATCCTATATATTTACAACACAGCAGTTTTATTCTTACTTTTCACGGAACCCTCACCATGATTAGCCCCACGTTCTAAGAAAGTTCAGACTTTCGAAGGGCTCCTTCTACCAAACAATATTTTTCAAATCTAATATCGGTAATTTAGACTATTGAACTTGAAAACGCTTGCAATTATAGTTATTAAAACACAACTGAAGAACACAACTGTCAGTCTAAAACTTCATTTTAGGAGTGGATATTATGGACGAGCAAGGGAATCTATTAGTTGGATTATTGTGGGGGACGTCACTAAGTGTACCGTTATGGATTGCGTTATTTGGTTGGATTAAATTAGTTACTCATTTTATTTGATAAATGGAACAATTCTCATTAAATAAATAAAGCAGCGATAGGGCCCGGCAATAATGACCTTTCGCTGCTTTTGAATTATTAATTTCTATTACAAACCATTTCCTTCGTGATATGCCGGATAAACCCATAAACCGCACCAAGCAAGTTAGCATTTTGCCTAAACTTGCAGACTGCAATTACCGGTTTAATCTTGGCAAGGTCAATGGATTCAAGGATAACATCAAGTTTCACATTGATTTTTTCAATCAAATCCTCGCGGGCGCTGATGCCGCCGCCAATCACAATCAACTCTGGGTCATAGATATACTGCAGATTATAAATGCCCACGGCCAGTAAATGATAGAATTGGTTAACCGCCGCTACACAATCCAGGTCGCCTGATTCGGCCAACCGAAAGATTTCCTCCCCAGAAAGCGATTCCGGGCTGACTTGCTTGGCCTTCGCAACATTGCGGACCAAGGCGGCAGTGGAAGCCACTCTGCTCCAAACATCATTGCTGCTTTGAACATCACTGGTTAACAGCATATAACCAAATTCGCCGCCATGAAGATGGGAACCCTTATGCAACTCCCCATTCTTGAAAATAGCCCCGCCAATACCGGTCCCGATGACCATCACAAGCGCATCCTTTTTCCCTTTCGCCGCACCATCCCATACCTCGGCATATCCAGCGCAATTCGCATCATTTTCCATAAAAACAGGCTTAGAGGTCCGGTCCATGACCAACTTTTTTATATTAGGACCATGGATATAGCGGACCGCGCTTGAGCCATATATAATCCCCTCATCAGAAACCGCCCCAGGAGCACTAATCGCAATCCCAGCTGCTTCTGGATGTGCAAGAGAAATTTCGTTAATGATGTCAAGGAGCTGGTCCAGGGTTGAAGGCGTTTTTACTTTGCCGTTCTCATAAATCTCAGCATTAGCTCCAACCATTCCATATTTCACAAATGTTCCGCCAATATCAAAGGAAAGAAATTGCTCCATCCGTCATTCCCCCTATTAAACAGGTGGTGCCTGACACCGCAGACACCACATTCCCGAAAAAGTTTATTTATAAATGTCGTCTTCCAACGCTTCAAATTGTTTCGTTTCGTTGACTTGTTTGAACCAGTAAGCAGACTTCTTTAATGCCCGGTTGCGGTTTTCTTCCAGGTTAATTTCTACTAAGCCATAGCGGTTTTTGAACGCGTTCATTGGCGATACATTATCAGACCATGCCCACAGCATATAGCCCGTACAATTAGAACCGGCTTCCACTCCCTTAAGCAGCCATTTTAAATGCTCGCTGATAAACTCAATCCGGTAATCATCCTGGATAATATTTTCTTCATTTTTATAGCGGTGCTCATTTTCCACACCCATACCGCTTTCAGCAATAAACCATTCAATATTTCCGTACTCTTCCTTCATGCGGATCGCCATATCATACATGATTTCCGGGTAGATTTCCCAGCCGCGATGCGGATTCATCTTTCTGCCTGGCAGGTCAAATTTTTCATAATAGTACTCTGGATGGAAAGGTGTCTCTTCATTCCAAGCGGTTGAGCGCGCTTTAACCCGGTACGGGAAGTAGAGATTCAAACCAACATAGTCCACCGTATTTTCCTTAATGATTTCGAGCTCCTCATCCGTCGCTTCAAACATAATTCCATGTTTCTCCATTAACTCAAATAATTCCTGAGGATACTCCCCTTTAATTGCTGGATCTAAAAACACCCTGTTGTAAAATAAATCAAACATCCTGGCCGCTTTTTGGTCATGCTCAGCTGATGATCGCGCATAAGCGACTTCAGGATTGAGGATAACCCCAATCTTGGCGCCATACTTTTCCTTCAGCTCCATTTTCTTAAACAATTGAACAATCTTAGCGGTAGCCAAGCCTTTATTGAAATTCCACTGCATCCACTTTTGTGTATTCTGTTCGAACGGCCAGCGAACCGCGTCTAAATACACGCGAGTTTGAATGACAATTGGTTCGTTAAACGTAAACCAGTTTTTCACGCGATCCCCATAACGTTCAAACACTTTTTCCGCATATTTCACAAATAAGTCGACTACATGCTTGGAGCCCCAGCCGCCATATTTTTCAAATAAAATCCCTGGAAGCTCATAGTGCTCCAAGCAAATCATTGGTTCGACATTGTTCTTCAGCAGCTCATTAATCACATCGTCCATATAGCTAGCATACTCTTCATCGACAATCGCATTCTCGTAATCTAGTAAAAAACGAGACCAGTTAATCGACGTTCTGAAGTGAGTCAGTCCAATCTCCTTCATACAGCTGATATCTTCGTTATAACGATTTTTAAAATCCGTAGCAACAGCCGGTCCATACCCGTTATGCCACACATGTTTATTATTTTTATACCAAAGATCTAAAAATGAATCCTGCGTTTCCTTCTTTCCGGACCATCCTTCGGTCTGCCAGGCGGACACAGCCGCTCCAAGAAAGAAATCCTTCGGTAAATGAACCGTTTTATGCATAACTACTCCTCCTAAAATCAAAGATTGTTCGCCATTAATTGGCGATATTTCGTCGGCGTATAGCCGGTCATTTTTTTAAACACATCCACAAAATATTTGTACTCTCGGTAGCCAACCTGTTCCGCGATTTCATTCACATTAAAAGGGGTCTCCTCCAACAGCTTCTTGGCTTCCTCCACACGCAGGTGGTTGATATATTCGTTAAAACTTTTTCCGGTTTTCTGTTTAAATAACGTACTAAAATAATTCGGTGAGATATTAATGTAATCGGCCACCTCATGTGCCTTTAATTGCTTTTGATAGTATGAATGAATATAACTTTCCGCCCGTTCCATCATCCAGTCCTTGCTTTCCGCTTTTTTTAGATCGAAGGATTGGATAATCTGTTCAAGATTGCGTTCAAAGGATTCCTTTAAAGCCTGAAAGGAATAAAACTCTCCTTCTAAAGAAGGTGCGACCTCTGGGAGTTCCTTCCGAAACAGCGACTGATAATGACTTAGGACCTTTTGGAGAATATCGAAACAAATCGGAATGATCTCATGTAAAAAGAAACGCATTTCTTCAAAATAACGGAATAACCAATCTATATTTGCTTTGACCTTATCCCAATCGGCTTGAAAAATAGCCTGAATGAATTCTTTTTCGGTTTGACTGGAATACTCCGGCTTCGTTTCACGGATTGGTTCCAGCACCGGACTGATTACCTTTCCATCCGTGTGAAATGGCAGATACTTACAATCCTCCACTAACGTTTGGTATGTTTGATGGAGGTCGCGGACCGGAATTGCTGTCCGATTCCTTACCAATAAAAACGGTTCAAAACTCTCCTCCGATATGGACAAAGGGGCGTGTTCATCAACCACACAGGTTAACAGTGTATGATTATTGGTAAACATAGAAATGCTGGTCAAGCCCTTCGCATTCAAGAAATCCTCGACCATCTCTACCCATTTAGCTTTGAACTCTTGCGGTCTTCTTGTTTTCATCATCGTAATAAAAGGATAAATTCTCGCATCCATATCTTCTTCTAAGTGGTCGGCCCCATTTAACGGTGAGTCAATCACTTGACCGTAAATCGCATTTTTCAAATTGACCAGGAACCGTTTCCGTCCTTCGTTTCGCTGCTCTTGAATTTCTCCAGTCAACTTTTTCACAATCGCTAAAAGCTCATCGACGTTAACAGGTTTTAATAAATAATCCTTCACACCTAAATGGATAGCCTGTTGGGCATACTTAAAGTCGTCGTAACCGCTGATAATGATTGTACGGACTTGTGGATACTGATCGGCTAAGTAAGCAGCCAATTCAAGGCCATCTTTTTGCGGCATCCGAACATCAGTCAACACGATATCGATGTCTTGATGAACGTTTAATCTCTCGATTGCCTCTAAGCCGTCATGAGCAATATCGACCACTTCAACGGATACCTCTTCCCAAGGCACCGTAAGCTGGAGCCCGCGGCAGATAATCGGTTCATCATCAACAATTAACATTTTGAAGGCCATTACTATTCACCTTGCTCATTTGGAATATTGCCATTCTTTTGAAGCTTAAACCGAAGACGGATCCAAGCCCCTTCCACAGTGTCGAGCTGCTCCATTCCCGCCCCTTCTCCAAAAGCCAGTTCAAGCCGCTCCTTTAAGTTTTTAAGGGCATAGCCATGCCCGGTTTCCGTGCTTTCCTTATCTCCACTCGCTGAATCATCATGATTCAAATCACTTTTCGCTTCACCATTCAGTCGTTCAAGGTCCTGTTCTTCCTTGGAAAAGCCCCATCCATTATCGATGACATCCATCCATATTTCATCATCGTGTTGGTAGCAGCGAATCGTAATAATCCCTTGTCTTGGCAGATTTTTAAAACCGTGAAGAATACTATTTTCAACTAAAGGCTGCAGGACCTGCTTGATGATATTGACATTTTTTATTAGGTCATCGTAATAAAGGCGGTAATCCAGGCGATTGCCTAAGCGGCTCTTTTGAAGCTCCAAGTAATTTTGAATATAAAGCATTTCTTCTTCAATCCGTACCCACATTTTCCCCATGTTTAAATTCATCCGGAAAATCGTCGACAGCCGTTCAATCTGCTGTCCTGTTTCCATTGCCTTCTCGAGTCTGGCAGTCCAGCGAATCATATCAAGGGTATTGTATAAAAAATGCGGATCGATTTGACTTTGAAGAGCTTTTAATTCTGATTCCTTTTGCTTGATCTTCAGCTTTAACTCCCTGTTAATAAAGGTTTGAATTGTCTCTACCATTTTGTTAAAACGCATCCCCAATTTTCCGATTTCATCCTGAGAAGAGACACTGACGTTGGCGGTAAAATCCCCTTTTTCCAGCTGCCTTGTTTGCAGCGTCAACTCCACGATTCTTTTGATAAAAGAAAAATAGTAGCCGATGAACGCAATCACACCGAGAAGAATCAACAGAACGATCATTAAAATAAATAATCCGCGCACATTATCCAAGTTGTTAACAACTTCGTCCTCATTCACCATCGCAACCGATACCCAATCCGTTCCTTGGATTGCTTTTTTCACCGCTAGAAAAGCAATACCGTTGGATTTATACCGCAATGTTTTATTGCTGCTAGTTTTCACCCAGTTGATGACCCTTTTTTCAGGGAAGGGCTTCCCGACAGAAGAGGAGTCCGAATGAAGAACTACGTCCCCCGCCTTGGTCATTACGAAAAAGCTGCCTTCCTGTTTCAGCGATTCTTTTTCAATCGTGTTATAGAGCTTCGATTGATCGAGACGAATCCGTACCAACCCAATAGGCCGATTAATATGATTAATATCGTTAATTTCTCTCGTTAAGCTGATAATCGACTTTAGCTGTTTCCCTTCTCCCTTGGCAAAATAGGAGCCGCTCCACACAGGCTTCCCTTTTTTATCCCTTGCTTTCCGGTCGAGGGCCTCTTCGTTTCCGGATAGATGGAAGCCAAACTCCAAGTCGGTTCCGTTTTTCCCTTTTAAAACAATCGAATCAATGTACGTATTGCTCATCAATTGAAAGGTTAAATACCCCTTTATTCCTTCAACCGCCTGTTTATAAGCCGGCTGGTTCGTATCGTTTTTTTCAGAGGTAAAGAAGGCTCTGAAATTCTGATCAAAAATCATAAAAGAGGACATATTTTGTGTCGACTGAATTATCGAATTCAGGTTATCTTCATTTTTTTCAAGCCTGCCAATCGTATTCGTCTCTGCCTGCTGTTTAAAGGTATTGGTGGTTTGATAGTAAATAAACCCGCCAAATAACAGGGTAGGCAATGTGATCAACACTAAAAATACGATGACAAACTTTTTGGTTAATCCCCAGTTTTGGAACATAGGACATCAGCCTTTAACATGTATTACCTATATTATTAACCTTTTACAGCTCCAGCTGTCATTCCTTTAACAATTTCCTTCTCCAAGAATAGATAGAAAATAAGAATCGGCAGCATGGACATCGTTAATCCAGCCATTTGAGCGCCATAATTCACCGTAAACTGGCCGGCAAAGCTGGCAAGACCTAGAGGCAGCGTTTGCAGCGTTGGGTCATTGATTAACACAAGGGCAAATGAAAATTCATTCCAGCTATGAATAAAGTTCAAGATAATCACGGTCGCAATCGCCGGACGGGACATTGGCAGGATAATCGACCAGAAAATCCGGAAAATCCCGCAGCCATCCATGACAGCAGATTCTTCAATATCCTTTGGAAAAGCCTTCATAAAGCTGGTCAGAATAAAAATGCTGATCGGCAAATTAAAGGCGATATAAGGAAAAAGGAGCGTAATCGGGCTATTTAGCATTCCTAAATTTTTCAATAAAATAAACATCGGAACAAGTGTAGCGTGAATGGGAATCAGCATTCCAAAGATAAAGAACGTATAAACGATTTTTTCCCCTTTAAAGCTGAACCTAGATAAGAAATACGAAGCCAGAGCACCGATTAACACCGTGATAATCGTAGCGACCAAACAGATAAAAATACTGTTTCTAAATAGAACTCCTAAATTGGCTGTATGCCAGGCATCGACATAGTTCTGCAATACGAATTGTTTGGGGAACCCAAATTGGTTCACGGAAAATTCTTTTTCGGATTTAAAGGAGTTAATGACCATCCAAATGATCGGATAAGCATTTATGATTGAAAAAATAATCAACACTCCATAAATGAGCGTATTTTTAATTCGTCTTTGCTTCGACGCCGCATTTAATGCTAACGCAGGCTGCGAAGCTGGTTTAATCGTCGTTTCCATTGCTGTGACCTCCCCATTAAACCATTTTTTGGCCCAATAGTTTTTTAACGATAAAAATCAATAGGAGACTAAAGAAGAAAATGACAACCGATACGGCGCTTCCGTAGCCATATTGCAGATTGGTAAAGGTTTTATTAAACATGTAAAGAGCCATTACTTCCGTGGAATGCGATGGACCGCCATGAGTCATGACATAAATCAAGTCGAATGTCCGCAAGCTTCCGGATATACATAAGATAATCGCGACAATGATCGTATCCCAAATCATCGGTACGGTAATTTTCCAAGTTGTGGTCCATTCTGACGCCCCGTCCATCCTTGCTGCTTCTAGCACTTCTTCCGGAACATTTTGCAGGGCGGCTAGGAAAATGATTAAGTAAAGGCCCACGAATTGCCAAATGACCGTAATACAAACGGAAATCATCGACCATTTCGTGTCGCCAAGCCAGTTTTGCGCGAGCGCGTCTAACCCGACTGCTCTTAAAAGCTCGTTGATTAACCCATCTTTTGTGTTATAAATAAGGTTCCAAGTAAGCGAGACTACAACAGTTGATAACACAACCGGCATGAATCCGATTGTTCGGAAGATCTTGATGCCTTTCAACTTCCGATTCAATAAAAGGGCGATAAATAAAGCGATGGGTACCTGACCTAAAACGGAGGCAACCACGACGAACATATTATTTTTTATTGATCTCCAAAACAATGGATCGTCGAACAAGTTCTGAAAGTTTTGGAGCCCGACAAACTTCATTTCATTAAATCCGTTCCAATCCATAAAGGAGTAATAAAACGACTGGAGGATTGGATAAATCGCAAAAACAACATATATAAGCAAGGCTGGCAAGAGTCCGATAAAAATCGCAGCTCTTCTTTTCCCTGTTAAATGCATAGTCATCTCCCCTATGTGATGACAGGTTGCCTAAATGCTAGGCAACCTGTACTTTTTCCATTATTTCTTTTGCTGTTCTAATTGTTTTTCCATTTCAGTCGCAATATCTTTAGGTGATTTTTCGCCAATTGAGATGGATTGTAAACCATTATTGATGATGTCTGTTAATTCCGGTGTTAGGGTTGCGTCATAAACCGGAGCTAGACCGCCTTGTGCAAAGCTATTTGCTTCTTTGTAGATGGCTGGGATGCTGTCATCCAATTGAACATTTTCAGGAACAACGATGTTAGACTTTGCTAATTGCTGATACATTTCATCGCTATAGAAGAATTTCAAGAACTTAAATGCTGCTTCTTTTTTCTTTCCAGAAAGGTCTTTATTAAGGGCAATACCTCCGCCGGCAACACCAGAGATTTTCTTGATATCGCCTTTGCCATCAAAGCTTGGGAATGGAGCTACTCCGATTTCGCCAATGTTTTTCACACTATCAAGAATTGGACCAATTGCCCAAGATCCAGCAAAGTGCATCGCCGTTTCGCCGCTGTTAAACAGTGTTCTAGATTGAGCTTCATCGATTGTATTAAAGTCTTCATTAAATGCCTTTGATTTAGCTAAATCGTCAATAACAGATAAAGCTTTGACGAATCCCTCGTCTTTGAACGAGCCATCGCCTTTCAAAGTGTTTGGCAAGTAATCGCTTCCAGTGAAACGGTCGCCAATGGTTGAAATATAAACTGATTGTAATGGCCAAATCGCTTTATTACCTAAGGCGATAGGTGTAATTTTCTTCGCTTCTAAAGCCTTGATTAAAGATGTTAATTCTTCGTATGTTTTAGGGAACTCGTTGAAACCAACTTGCTTCAGCATATCTTTATGATAAAAGATTAAGCTTGTTTCACTGATATTCGCTGGAATCGCATACTGCTTGCCGTCTACCTTATAGTCCTTCATGATTCCTGCAGGGATTTTATCCTTCCAAGTATCAGTGATTTCATCAAGCGGCAATAATGCATTTCCTTCTACTAATGGCTGAATACGTGCGCCCGGCCAAACCCTCATCATATCAGGAAGCTGTTTTCCTGCTGCTTGTGTGCGAAGCTTTGTTTCATATTGATCGTGAGGAATACTTTCAATCTTTACTTGAATATCCTTGTTTTCCTTATTGAACTCGGCAATCATATCTTTATACACTTTGTTCTCTGGACGATCCTCTGTCCAGTCATTCCAAACCGTCAGCTGAGTCACCTTGCTTTCGGAAGATGCCTTTTCCCCATTGCCGCCACAAGCAGCTAAACTTAAAGTAAGCAAAACACTACCAGCGATAGCTCCAAACTTTTTCATCTAAAAGTCCTCCCTTTGATAAAGCGTTTACATTGGTAATTGTAACAGCTTACATTTTTTGTACATATCCCACAAAATTCGAAAAATATCCGAAAATTTACGAAAAATACTTTGGGGGCGAAAAAACCTTGGGGACGGTTCTCCTGGCTTTTTAAGCCAGGAGAACCGTCCCCAAGGACCTTGATTTTTACGTATGCGAAACAATGATTTCACAATCGCCATCTATTTCAAATTCACCAAATCCAACAGGAATAATAAAGTGGGTTCCCTTTCCTAAATCATACTTCTCACCATTATGAGTGAGTGAACCTTGGCCCTTAATGACACTGAAAAGTAAATATTGCTCTTCAAATGCGAACGAAGCCTTTCCATGGACATCCCATTTATAAACAGAGAAGAACTCAGATTCAACATACGTTGTAACCGTGGCATGATCGTGTTCCATTACCTTCGGTGAGTTCTTTGCATCCTGATGAGGAACAGTCGTCACCTCAATTGCTTTTTCCAAATGAAGCTCCCTTAAATTCCCTTCTGCATCCCGGCGGTCATAATCATACACACGATAAGTGGTGTCAGAGCTTTGCTGTGTCTCTAACACTAGCGTTCCTTCACACAAGGCATGGATGGTACCACTTGGTACATAGAAGAAGTCTCCCGGCTTAATCTTGACGCGGCGCAGCAGGTCATTCCATTTTCCTTCTTGAATCTGCTCGATTAATTCTTCCTTTGTTTTAGCATTATGCCCAAAGATCATATCGGCATCTTCTTTGCAGTCGATAATATACCAGCATTCCGTCTTACCCAGTTCCCCGTTCTCATTCACCTTTGCATAGGCATCATCGGGATGAACCTGGACAGATAAATCCATATTGGCATCCAATATCTTTGTAAGTAAAGGAAAAACCTCCTCCTTCGGATTCCCGAAAAGTTCAGGATGCTCTCGCCAGAGATTGTCCAAAGTAGTGCCAGCATATGGACCGTTTTCGATGACCGATGGTCCGTTCGGGTGAGCAGAAATAGCCCAGCATTCCCCTGTGATGTCTGATGGAATGTCATATCCAAATTCCTTTTTTAGTGCAGTCCCTCCCCAAATTCTCTCTTTAAAAACAGGCTTTAAAAATAATGGCTGCATAAATGCTACCTCCCCAATATGTAAAGTAGATATAAATATGTGCATGGATAAAACTATCAATTAATTCCATTCCCAAGAATACTCCAATTTCTGAAAAGAATCAAAAAAAATTTGTTTCACCATTTCGATGGTGACAAGCATTTAAGAATATGTTACCATTCGACATGTTTCACAATACCCCCCCACCCCCTAGTTGAGGTGATTCCATTGAACGACCGCCAAAAGGCGATGTTAAAAATTTTACTTGATGCGGGCAATAATTATTTATCTTCGCATCAGATTGCTGACGAGTTGGATTGCTCAGAGAAGACAGTCCGGAATGATTCAAAGATACTTGATCAGTGGCTTAGCAATCATTCAACTGCTGCACTTTCCCGTAAGCCAAATATCGGCTTCCGACTAGAGATTAGTGAAGCAGAAAGAAGTTCTCTCTTAAACAAGCTTTACAATGTTTATGCCGTAAATGATGAAATGGAAGAAAAAGAACGGCTATATTCCATTCTGGAACTGTTACTCATCAAGAAAAAGACGGTTACCATTCAGAAGGTGGCAGAGTTGTTTTTTGTCAATAAAGCCATCGTTAAAAAGGATTTCGAAAAGATTGAAGCCTTTTTGAAAAAATCCCAGCTAAGTCTAACTACGAAACGAAAATTAGGTTTAGAAGTAGAGGGAAGTGAGCATGATTGGCGATTGGCCATTTCGAAAATTCCATCATTCATCGAAACAGACGAAACCAACAGCATGGTC
This sequence comes from Neobacillus pocheonensis, assembly GCF_050477905.1. Taxonomy (NCBI): domain Bacteria; kingdom Bacillati; phylum Bacillota; class Bacilli; order Caryophanales; family Bacillaceae; genus Neobacillus; species Neobacillus pocheonensis. The sequence continues at coordinate 26,620 of NZ_JBCNAD010000045.1, forward strand.
TTTTGGGAACAATTATTTGAAATGCAGGAAATAGCTGCAGTTGGGCTTGCTCTAGAAGAGGTTAATCATTCACTATCTAACCCCTATACAGACGAAACCATACACAGCCTGCAAAAACATATTCTTATTGCCGTAAAACGGATGAAATTAGGGAATTCCATCCCAATGATGAAATCCGAAATCCAACAAATTCGTAAGAATAATGAATTCCAATTAGCAGAGAAAACGCTTAGAAAGGTAGAGACACTGTTTGCTGTTCGTTTTCCTGTAAATGAAATTGCTTATATCGCTTTTCATTTTATGGGAGGAAAAGTTCAAAAAGCAGTGTTTGGGGGAAGCCACATTGGAAACGAGATTCAATCCTTGACTTCTAATCTAGTAAGTCGTGTCTCAAGCAGAACTCATATGGATTTTTCAAAAGATGAAGATCTCCGGTTAGGATTAAGTGTTCATTTACAATCGACCATGAATCGTCTAAAACATCATTTATCTGTTTCGAATCCCATTCTTGATCCGATTAAGCGGATGTATCCTTATTTGTTTGATGCCGTAGTAAATGAATTGGTTCACTTAAATAAAGAATTACAGTTGCATTTACCCGAGGAAGAGGCTGCCTACCTTACTCTACACTTTCAAGCATCACTCGAAAGAATGCAAAAAAGAAACGGCAGCAACAGAAAAACAATCATTGTGTGCCCCATGGGAATTGGTGCATCCGTGCTGCTTCGAACAAAGCTAGAGCGGAAATTTCACTCATTGGACATCATTGATACGGTATCCATTTACAATATCCATCACTATTCAGCAGATGATATTGATTTCATCATTTCGACCATACCTATTCCCAATACAACTTTACCGGTTTTTGAGGTAACTCCACTATTAACAGCGGAGGATCAAAACAAATTACAAGCATTTATTGACGATTTACACGACATACCAGCTGAAAGCCCTAATCAAGTTGAGGGAGACTTCCCTAATTTACGAGGGCTCATCAATGAACATAACATTTTAATCAATCTAGATTTCGGTCATCCCTATGAAATCATTGAAGCACTAGCCTTAAAATTGTTGGAACACGGTTACGTCAAAGAAGACTATATTGAATCAGCCATTATTCGTGAGCAGCATTCCTCAACCAATATTGGCGGTGGAATCGCGATACCACATGGTGACCCATCCTACATAAAAGAATCTGCCATTGCAGTAGGGGTTCTAAAGTGCCCCATCCTTTGGGGAAAGGAATATGTTTCCCTTGTCCTGACATTAGCCAAAAAGCCAGGTGAGAAAGCAAAAACCAAAGACTTATTTACCGAAATAGGCAGCCTTTGTGATAACCCTATGCTAGTCAATAATCTTATCAAACAGAAAACTCCAATGGACTTTATAAAAAGTCTGTGAAATTAAAGGGGACGGTTCTCAGGGTTCAAATGAGGTTAATTTGTGCCACAAGAACCCGCCCCTTGGTCATTGGTCATATTAAAACGACTTTTTCCGCAATATGCGGTAAACATTCATCCTTAATGAAGGCGATTTCAGATGTATAAATAATACATAGGAATCAACACTTATGTAGGAGATGAAAATCTATGAAGCTTTTAGCCATAACATCATGCCCAAACGGCATTGCCCATACTTACATGGCAGCGGAAAACTTGCAAAAAGCTGCTGAGAAGCTTGGTCATCAGATGAAGGTAGAAACACAAGGCTCCATCGGTGTGGAGAACGAATTGTCCGCACAAGAAATTCAAGAAGCAGATGCAATTATTATCGCAGCCGATAAAACGGTAGACAAATCACGCTTTGTCGGAAAAAAATTACTCGTAACTGGTGTTCAAGACGGAATCCGTAAACCCGACGAACTCATTACCAATGTATTAGCTGCCGACTTCCCTGTCTTTAAAGAAGAATTAAAATCAGTTGATCAAATCAAAAAAGAAATGAAAGATAAACAAAACCCGATTTATCGCCACTTAATGAATGGTGTATCGTATATGATTCCATTCGTTGTTGTCGGTGGTATATTAATCGCATTAGCACTAGGTCTTGGCGGTCATCCTACCGCAAAAGGAATGGTCGTTGACCCACACTCTATTTGGAATTCCGTCTTAAATGTGGGTGCAGCATCGTTTGGTTTCATGGTTCCCATTTTAGCAGGATTTATTGCCATGAGTATTGCGGACCGTCCTGGATTAGTACCTGGTATGGTCGGTGGATATATAGCCGCACATGGTGAATTCTACAGCAGCGAGGCAGGCGCAGGATTCCTTGGCGGTATTATTGCAGGTTTCATCGCCGGTTATGTAGCAAAATGGATTAAGAGCTGGAAAGTACCAAAAATGGTACAGCCAATTATGCCAATCTTAATTATCCCGATTCTAGCAAGTGCCGTCGTTGCCGCAGTATTTATTTTTATCTTAGGAAATCCAGTAGCAGCAGTATTCGCCGGATTAACCGACTTCTTAAATGGTATGCAAGGGGCAAGTTCAATTGTTTTAGCATTAATCTTAGGAGCGATGATTGCATTCGATATGGGGGGCCCAGTGAACAAGGTTGCGTTCTTATTCGGTTCAGCGATGATTGCAGAAGGAAACTATGCGATTATGGGACCTATTGCAGCAGCTATCTGTATCCCTCCTATCGGAATGGGTCTAGCTACACTAATCAATAAAAAGAAATATGAAGATGCAGAACAGGAAGCAGGAAAAGCAGCCTTCTTCATGGGCTTATTCGGTATCACAGAAGGGGCCATTCCATTCGCCGCAAAAGATCCGCTTCGTGTAATACCTAGTATTATGGTAGGTTCTATGGCTGGTGCCGTTATTGCCATGCTAAGTCATGTAGGTGACCATGTTCCACATGGCGGACTCATTGTGGCAGCATTAGGCGCCATCGATAACGTTGTCATGTTCTTAATAGCCATTATAGTTGGGGTAGTTGTAACAGCGTTTATGGTAAACGCACTGAAAAAGAATGTGGAGTGATTGAAATGAAACTAACAGATTTAATCAGTTTAGAGCTTATTGATACAAACATCCAAGGAAGCACGAAAGAATCTGTTATTGATGAAATGATCGAAAAACTAGATCAAGTTGGAGCCATTAACTCTAAACGGAAATTCAAAAAAGCCATTATCAACCGTGAGAAAGAAAGCACGACAGGAATTGGCTTCAATATAGCGATCCCGCACGGTAAATCAAAAGCAGTTGTTAAACCATCAGTTGTATTTGGTATCAAAAAAGGCGGCGTAGATTGGCAAGCCTATGACGGAACACCAGCTAAACTAATCTTCATGATCGCCGTCCCAGAAGAAGCGGCAGGCAACGAACATCTTAAAATTCTTCAAATGCTTTCACGCAAACTCATGAACGAAGAATACAGAGAACAACTGCTTGCTATTGAAACCAAAGAACAAGCCTTAGAATTGCTGGGGCAAATAGAATAAAAGAAATTAAAAAGGTGTCAGGCACCATTCGTGGACAAACCCTTCGGTTTGTCCACGTGGTGCGGACACCTTTTTTTATTCAATCATACATTTTAACTTTGTCTTGACTCATTCAATGATTGATGGCCAAGCAGGAGAGCTCCAGTAATTCCTGCACGATCGCCCAATCCGGGACTTTGGAAAAAGATGAAACAATATCGGTTCCCATGCTCTGTTTTTTACTTTTCAGGCCAGATTTTCGCATCAGGCTCTAGCAGCCATTTATGCTCTTCCTCCATAATCCGATCCGTCCAAGGATTATTTTTGAGATGGCGAATCATCCAGCAAAAGTACATGGCATATCCTGGTGCAGTCGTTTGCGGGTGATCGAGGTCCCCAGGTATCGTAATATAGCTGTTATGTTCAACGCGATATGCCTCGGGTCCAACCATGGCACAACCAAACCCTTGTGGCTTATCAAATCGATAATAATACACCTCAGGCTGGTCATGATGATGCGGCGGATAGCTTGACCAGCGGCCGGGGTAGGAAATAACCTCTCCGATAACCAGATTGGAATATGGAGCATTGTTAAAGTCAAAAATAGTCCGGATCACCCGTTCTGCCGTTCCGTTCCAAACACCCTCACCAGCAACGGCACTCGAACAATCTTTCGGCGTATATAACTTTGCTTCAAAGATATTTTCATTATCCGTTTTCTGAACAAGAACCTCACTGTTCCCCATTGCCGTGACCTTTACTTCCACCTCTTTTGGAACATGCAGGCACCATGGGTCTTCATCAAAAACACTCTTGCGCTTTATTTCGTGTGAGTTCTCGTTCCATTCCAAACGAACCGCTCCTTCAAGCAAAAGAATGGCAGTCTCTTTTTGTCCGTCAAACAGCACCTCGATTTCTCCCTCATTTAAGGTGTAAATACCTATATCTTGCAGCATATCAGAATGCTTGCTTTTCATATCTGTAATCTTGGTATAGCCATGTTTTAATTCACCGAGCTTTTCATACATATGCTTTTACCTCCTCGACACGCCCATCACTTTGGAACATACGGATATGACGTTTTACATTTTCTGCCGCTGCTTCAATCACAGATTCGTGATAGGAAAAATAATTATGGAATGGAGCTTCTTCATTAACCCTGTTGACAACTTGGTTAAAGGTTGAAGTAGCCACATTAATTTTCCGAATGCCATGGTGGATACATTGACGGAAATCCTTCTCGGAAATACCCGAACCTCCGTGAAGCACAAGCGGAATATCCACTTCAGCATGGATTTCTTCTAATCGATCCATTCGTAAATGAGGGTCTCCTTTATACATCCCGTGTGCATTTCCGATGGCAATCGCCAGTGCATCAATCCTTGTTTCTGCAGCAAATTGCTTGGCTTCTTCCGTTGAAGTGATTAACACTTCAAGATCCACTGAACCATCCTCACTGCCGCCAACCTGTCCGATTTCTGCTTCAACTGTCGCCCCATATTCACGAGCAATAGCCGCGATTTTCTGGGTCTCTGCAATATTTTTTCCAAGTGGATGATGGGATCCATCATACATAATAGAAGAGAAGCCAATTTCAAGTGCCTCTCTGACCTTTCTTCTGACAAGCCATGATCAAAATGAACAGCTGCCGGGACCGTTGCTGCTTTAGCTGCTGCTACCATCGCCGGACCAATAATATGGAGGGGAGAGTGCTTCAAACGCACTTCCGCAATTTGCAAAATAAGTGGTGAACGAAGCTCCTCTGCCGCGCGGACAGCTCCCATGACCATTTCCATGTTCGCAACACTAAACGCCCCAACACCGTATTGATGTTCCTGCGCATGTTTAAGAATCTCTTTCATCTTTACTAATGTCATCGTCTTACTCCTTATAGTCCGCTAGCTTCACGAATGTAATGGCGGGCTTTCAAGGCATACTCAAAAGGATTCGCAATCGAAGGATCCTGTTCGGCCTCTACCACAAACCACCCTTTGTATCCGGCAGCATCTAATGCCTCAAAAACGGGCTTAAAGTCAATGACTCCATCTCCAGGAACGGTAAAAACTCCAGCTTTAACCGCTTGAAGGAAGCTTAATCTGTCTTCACGAACCTTTTTGGCGACATCAATTCGTACATCTTTTAAATGGACATGATGAATACGATCCATATGCTTATTTAATACGTATAAATAATCTTCACCAGAAAAAACAAGGTGACCCGTATCGTACAGAAGCGATACTTTTTCAGGATTCGTTTCTGCCATCAGCCGGTCAATTTCCTCTGTCGTCTGGATACCAGTACCCATATGGTGATGGTATACAATCTTCATGCCCTTTTCAGAAGCAAGATCCCCAAGTAAATGCAAACCTTCGATTAACAGCTGCCACTCATCTTCTGTAAAAACAGGCTTTTGCTCAAAGAGCGGTGTCTCGTTTTGACCTTGAATACTATTTCCTTGTTCAGATACCACAATGACCTTAGCACCCATTTCATGTAAAAAGTCACGGTGTTCGATAAATGCCATGGTAGTTTCCTCAAATGGTTTTGAAGTTAAAAAGGCACTAAACCAAGCACTTGCGATTTCCAGTCCCCGCAATGACAAGGCCTTTTTTAGCACCTCCGGATTTCTCGGGTATTTATTGCCGACCTCACTTCCGGAAAAACCTGCAAGTGCCATTTCACTAATACATTGTTCGAACGTCACTTCGCCGCCAAGCTCCGGCATATCATCATTTGTCCACCCGATTGGCGCAATCGCCAACTTTACTTGATTGTCCTCAAACATTCATACTCCCCCTATTAGTACGCACGCGCTTTTTCTAGATTCGCTTGGTTACTCTCATACGCCTTCTTGATGCTATTTTTTTCCGAGACTTCAGCCACTCCAACGTTCCACCAGGCTCCGTAGCCATGTGTCATCGTTTTAGGCAATACTTTAATGTCAATTAATGTACTGACCTTCTGCTTTTTCGCGTCCATCATCGCTTCTTCTAATTCTTCCATTGTGCGAACAGAGTAAGTTTTTGCCCCATAGCCTTCAGCGGCTTTTGCAAAATCAATTTTCATGATCGCACCGTCTAATTTTCCTGTTTCCGGATTCCGTTTGCGGAATTCGGTAGCGTAGCTGTCCATGCCATTCTCCATCTGTAAATTGTTAATACAGCCAAATCCAGAGTTATCGAACAAAATGACATTAATCTTTTTGCCTTCTTGAAGGCTTGTCACAAGTTCAGAATGGAGCATCAAGTAACTTCCATCGCCTGTCATCGCGTACACTTCCTTGTTTGGCTCAGCCAACTTCACACCTAATGCACCGGCAATTTCATACCCCATGCAGGAATAGCCGTATTCCATATGATAGGTGTTACGAGCTTGGGAAACCCACATGCGCTGTAAGTCGCCCGGCAAACTTCCCGCCGCACCAACAATTACAGCATCGTCATCAAGCAGTTGATTCACTTTGCCAATTACACTAGTTTGGGTCAGTTCAGATTGAAAAACTTCATTATATTCAGGCAGCTTATCATCCAAATGTCCTTCGATTTCCGGTGTGAAATTTTTTCCATATGTAACCTCATAAAGGCGATTCAATTCTTCTGCCCATTCTTGCTTCGCTTCCACGATTTCAAATCGATAGCCGGAAACATAATTTCCTAGCTTGGAGGAAATGGCCTCAAGACCAGCCTTTGCATCAGCAACTACCTTCACCGCATCCAATTTCGCTGCATGGAATTCTGATATATTAATAGTGAGAATGTCCGCCGTACTAAACAGCTGCTTGGAAGCGGTTGTAAAATCAGTAAAGCGACTGCCAACCGCAATGATTAGATCTGCTTCTTTTGCAATGGAGTTAGCTGCCGAATTTCCTGTTACGCCAAGTCCACCAAGGTTCAGCGGATGTGTACTTTCAACTGCACTTTTGCCTGCCTGTGTTTCCCCAAAAGGAATATGAAATTTTTCAGCAAATTGCAAGAAAGTATCAGCCGCTTCTGAATAGCGTACACCGCCGCCTAAAATGAAGAATGGTTTCTTTTTGGATTGAATGAGGCTGACAGCATCCTGTACGCTTTCCACAGATGGCTGCCGGCGTTCGATTCGATGAACCCTCTTTTCAAAAAATCTTTCTGGATAATCCCATGCCTCACCTTGTACATCCTGTGGCAGGGCAATCGTTACAGCACCAGTGTCAGCAGGGTTGGTTAAAACACGCATGGCGTTGATCATCGCAGACATGAGCTGCTCTGGCCGGTTTACACGATCCCAATACTTACTCACAGCCCTGAACGCATCATTTGTGGAAATAGATAAATTATGTGTTTGTTCAATTTGCTGCAGGACTGGGTCAGGCTGACGAGTTGCAAACACATCACCAGGAAGCAATAGAACGGGGATATTGTTCGCCGTTGCTGTAGCAGCGGATGTAATCATGTTGGCAGATCCCGGCCCGACAGATGCGGTGCAGGCCATAATCTGTTTGCGATGTTTCTGCTTAGCAAAGGCCATAGCAGCATTTGCCATTCCCTGCTCACTCCGTCCTTGATAAACATCTAAATCACCTGGATTTTCTTCCAGAGCCTGACCAAGTCCAAGCACATTACCATGGCCAAAAATCGTAAAGATCCCTTTTACAAACTTATCTTGCTTTCCATCAAATTCTACATATTGCGCGTTTAAAAATTTTACAAGTGCCTGTGCTGTTGTCAACCGAATCGTTTCCACTAGGTGATCCTCCTTTTAAATAATCTCCGAAAAGAAAAAGGGAGCGGCACGGATTTTTTCCCTCCCACCACTTCCCTTTTATTGACCGTTTACTTTAAATAACGGGCCGTAAGCATTTTCTTTCTTGTGTAGAATTCGACACCATCCGGGCCATTTGCATGAAGATCGCCGTAGAAGGAATCTTTATAACCTGAGAATGGGAAGAATGCCATTGGTGCTGGGACACCAACATTGACGCCAAGCATCCCTGCATCCATAGTTTCACGGAACTGGCGTACAGCTGATGCACTGTCTGTGTATAGGCATGCCCCGTTTGCAAATGGGGAGGCATTGGCAAATTCCACTGCTTCTGTTAAATCCTTCACGCGGACGACAGAAAGCACTGGTGCAAAAATTTCATCCTGCCAAATCTTCATTTCTTGTGTTACATGATCAAATATGGTTGGGCCAATAAAATAACCATCACCTTTTACCGCCTCGTCCTTACGGCCATCCCTGATGAGGACTGCTCCCTGCTCAACGCCTGATTCAATATAGCCGAGGGTCCGCTCTTTATGAGATTGACGAATAACTGGTCCTAGGAAAACACCTTCTTCTAGTCCATTACCGATGATCATTTCATCTGCAGCTGCTTTAAGCTTGGCAATCAGCACATCTGCTACGGATTCTTCCACCGTGACAACAGCCGCCGCCATGCAGCGCTCGCCTGCTGAACCGAAAGCTGCACTGGTAATTTCCTTCGCAGCTACATCCAGATTGGCATCCTTTAAGACGATGGAGTGATTTTTTGCCCCTGCAAGTGCTTGAACTCGTTTTAAATTAGCAGCACCAGTCTTGTAGACATATTCTGCCACAGGTTGTGAACCAACAAATGAGATAGCTTTAACAAGTTTATGTTCAAGGAGACCATTTACCACATCATGGGCACCATTGACGATATTCAACACCCCTTTTGGAAGGCCAGCTTCTTCAAACAATTCCGCTAAACGAGCAGCAAGAATCGGAGTCCGTTCAGATGGTTTTAATACAAATGTATTTCCACAGGCAATCGCTAACGGGAACATCCAGCAAGGGACCATCATCGGGAAGTTGAACGGAGTAATTCCGCCAACTACTCCAAGTGGATAACGGTACATGCCAGATTCGATATTTGTTGCAATATCCGGAAGCTGTTTACCCATCATCAGAGTTGGAGCACCTGCAGCAAATTCTACACATTCAATGCCGCGCAGGACTTCACCGTGTGCTTCTGTATAACTTTTTCCATTTTCTTTTGTAACAAGCTTCGCAAGCTCATCCCAGTTTTCCACTAAAAGTTGTTGATATTTGAAAAGAATCCGTGCACGTTTTGGAACGGAAACCTGAGACCATGTTTGAAATGCTTCATGCGCCGCTTTTACAGCCTGGTCCACCTCTTGCTTAGTAGAAATTGGTACGATGGCAAGCTCCTCTCCTGTTGCCGGGTTATACACTACCTCTGTTTTGTCTGATGTCGACTCGACCCATTCGCCGCCAATAAAATTTTTCAAGGTTTGTACTGTTGTCAATGTCATCTGAGTAACTTCCTTTCTATTTTAAAATCTACCAATATCAAAAAATAGCATTAAGCCAATTCATAAACAGCCGTTTCCAGATGATGCTGCAGCTCTTCCATTGTTGGCATCGCATCGGAGCAGCTATGGCGCGAAATGACAATCGATGCCGAAGCACTGCCCATCTTCATTGCCTCTGATACGTCCTTCCCATTCATAAGGCCGTAAATGAAGGCCGATGCATAAGAGTCACCTGCGCCGAATGTCTTCAAGACATTGGTCCGGAAAATGCCGCTTCGGTGGGATGCCCCATCTTTTGTATAGGCAATCGAGCCAGCACCACCATGTTTAATCACAACCAGCTCGGCGCGGTGGGAAAACCAGCGGGAAGCCGTGTAATGGTCATCTGATGCTTTCACATTTAACCATTTTTCCATCATGTCGAATTCTTCACGCGTCCCAATAATACAATCGCACTTTTCAGCAGCCAGGTTATAATATACAGCTGTTTCCGCTTCATCCGTCCATGTGTATGGACGATAGTCAAGGTCAAAGAACACCGTTACGCCGTGTTTCAATGCATATTCTAGCGCAACAAAAACAGCCTCACGTGATGGACTCTTTGCCAGAGCCGTACCAGAAATCAACAAAGCCTTTGATTTCTTAATATACTCCTCATCGACTTCAGATGGATGCAGCTTCAAATCCGCTGCATGATCGCGATACATCAAAATACTGCAATCTTCCGGACTCTTAATTTCTGTAAAAGCGAGCCCCGTTACTGCTCCAGTACGATCAATTTTTACACCAGCTGTGTCAATCGCATTCTTTTCCAAGTAATCCGTTATGAAACGGCCCATTTGGTCGTCCGATACTTTTCCGATAAAACCTGTCTTTTGACCGAGTCTAGCTGAACCAATCGCAATATTTGCAGGAGATCCGCCAACATACTTCGTAAAGGTTCGCGTCTCCTCCATCGGACAGTTCGTTTCATTAGCATTCAAGTCAATGCATAGCCGCCCTACTGCAATAAGATCAAGCGGCCGCTCTTGTTTAAATTTCAGCGGGTTCATATTCCTTCTATCCTTCCCAATAAAAGATTAATAGATTGCCGTGGATTGACCAACCTGATCCAGCTTAACTGGCACTCCAGTTTCAAGTGATTGTCTTGCTGCTTTTGCAATCCGTTCTGCTTGCAAACCATCAAAACCGCTGCATACGACTGGTTGATTCTCGAGGATGGCAGTGGCAAACTCTTTTACTTCACCTATGTAAGCCTGTGTGTATCGTTCTAGGAAAAAGTACAATGGCTTCTCTTTGGAAACATGTTCTACAGTAGATACCTCGACCGTATTTGCACGGTTATTATCCGCTTTCGCGGCGCCTTTATCTCCAAAAATCTCCAAGCGCTGGTCGTATCCATAAGCTGCGCGGCGGCTGTTCTCAATTACTCCGAGAGCACCATTTGCAAACTTCAAGGTAATGATAGCCGTATCAATATCTCCAGCTTCACCTATGGCTGGATCTACTAGCACAGCCCCTTTTGCAAATACCTCAACCACTTCACTGCCCAATATGTAACGAGCCATGTCAAAATCGTGAATCGTCATGTCCATGAATAGCCCGCCAGAAGATTTTATGTATTCTACATTTGGTGGCTCTGGGTCACGTGATGTAACGCGTAAAATATGTGGATTGCCAATCTTTCCTTCTTGAACGATCTGTTGAATTTTACGGAAGTTCGGGTCAAAGCGGCGATTAAAACCAACTTGAAGTTTTACACCCGCTTTTTCTACAACTTCGAGTGCCTCTTTCGTTTCTTCCACAGAAAAGCTGACTGGTTTTTCACAGAAAATATGTTTACCTGCTGCAGCTGCTTCTTTAATTAAAGTCGCATGGGTATTGGTAGGTGAACAAATGAAGACAGCATGAATTTCCGGATCATTTAGAATGTCATAATAATTTGTGGTCAGGACTTCAATCTGTCTTTCTTTTGCCCATGATTCAAGATGATTGATTTCAATATCTGATACACTTTTAACTCGAAGCTGCGGAATACCTCTCAAATTATCAGCATGTATTTTCCCAATACGACCCGCTCCGATTATCCCCACATTAATTATCATCAGTTTTTCCTCCCTTTAAGTGAATAAATTAGCGCTCATCTTAATAAGATGATTAGGTTAAGCGCTTAACTAAATGTTTTAATGAAAAGCTGACGATTGTCCTCGGTCAGCTTTTTCTGTTCAACAACAGCTAGTTTCTTAAATTTCTTACAGACTCCCTTTCAACGAGTGACGGAGCAAGCATAATCCGATGCAAAGACCTGCCCGGCTTTTCAATCGATTCCATCAACAGTTGAATCGCATATCGAGCCAAATCAGGAATTGGCTGTGCGATTGTCGTCAATCCAGGGTCTGCAATTTCCGCATAAACCGTGTTATCAAAGCCGATTATCGAAATATCATGCGGAACCGAAAATTTCTCTTTGCGTGCCTCATTAAGAAAGGAAACGGCAATTAAATCTGTCGTTGCAAACACGGCGGTTGGTTTATTCTCCAACTTCAATATTTGCTGGGCGGCTTTCTTTGCCTCTTCTATCTTAGATTTTGAATGAATCACCAAAACGTTATTAAAGTCCATTCCATCATCTAGCAGTGACTGCTTCAATCCTTCCAGACGCAGCTTACCGCTGGCTCGATCTGATTCGGTAATCACGGCAATATGCCGATGTCCTTTTTCCAATAAATAACGGCCAGCCAGATATCCTCCTCTTACATCATCAGTGGTCACAACATGCGAGTCGAGTGTCAGATGGTCAAAGGAAAACATAATAAAAGGAATATTCCGGTTCTGAAGGTGTTTGAATTTGTTCAAATCCTTTGGTTCAGTTGCGATGATAATGCCGTCTACTTGTTTTTTTAAAAGCAGCTCCAAATAATCATGCTCCCGTTCCAGTTGATAATCCGTGCTGCACAAAATAATCGTATAGCCGCTTTCCCTAGCATTGTTTTCAAGTGCCCTTGCTACTTCAGCAAAAAAAGGGTTCGCGATATCAGGCACAAGCACACCAATGGTGAAGGTTCTTTTTCCCGTTAATGCTACGGCAACAGTGCTCGGCTGATATTCGAGCTTCTCCATGATTCCCATGACCATTTTTTTGGTTTTCTCACTGATTCGCCCAGTATTATTTATTACTTTGGAAACGGTGGCAATTGATACATTTGCTTCTTTGGCTACATCATAAATCGTTGGTTTCATGTCATACTCCCTCTTGATGTTTATCAATCTTCCGCGAAGTGTTTTTTCATTTAATGTTATTTTATCGTCTTACTGATTAAATTTTTCATGCTGCAGAACTTCGGAAAGCTTCACTTTAGGGAAAGCGCTTACCTTATAATCATATTATATTTTCAATTTATTAAAATTTCAATATACTTTCACAATTCATTTGCTGCATTTTCGTCAATTAGTAATGTACTATTGGGATGCAGTTTTGCAATCGTCGCAGGTAAAGATTCAGAGATTTCTTCCTGAACTATTTTTTTTACTATTTTTGCTTTTTGTTTTCCGGAGGCAATTAAAATTAAACGTTTTGCTTCTAAAAAATGTTTTAATCCTAAGGTAATTCCTTTCTCTAGTTTAACTTTTTCTGAAAAATATTTTTGTGCTACTATTTTGGTCGTTTGAGACAACTCTATGATTTGTGAATAGCTGTTAAAACTGCTGCTAGGTTCATTTAAACCCAGATGACCGTTCATACCGACACCTAATACTACTAAATCAAGCGGTCCATGATGGTTTAAATATTGATCCATTTTATGGCACTCTTCTATTAAATCCAAACTCCGTGCGTTAAACTCGATAGTTTGGTGGTCTTTTATGAAAATTGGTTTATATAAATATTCATTCATATAATATTGACAGCTTCCTTTGGTCTCTCTCCCCATACCAACCCATTCATCAAGTCCAATAAATTTAAAATTCAAAGTGGCCAAGTCTTTTTCAAGTAAATTTTTTGAAATTTTTCTGTATGCCCCTAGAGGTGTGTCTCCAGATGGAAGACAAATTAATTTTTGGTCCGGTGTCGTCATATATGATAAAATCTCACCAGCTAATTGTTGTGAAAGTTCATCATAATCAAGAACTTTAACTATTTCCATTCTTTCTCCTCCATTGTAAAGCTTAGAATCCGGAAAATATCGTTCATTTAGAAAGCTGTATTTATATTGATGAAACGTTACGAAAATCACACTCTTATCGCCATAGAAAGCCAGTACCTAATAGATAGGACCGGCTTTTTTGTTGTTTAATCCTTATTTTCTTTTAACTGCTTTAGTCCAGCGTAATCATCTTCAAACAACCTTTTTCATTGTTACTCTTTCACTCCTCCTGATAATCCACCGATAATGTAGCGATAGAAAAATAAAGAAATTAAAACAGGAGGAAAAGAGGCAATAAAACCGCCTGCAGTCATCAATCCCCAATCAATACTGTGCTTTCCAATAAATTCTCTAATGACAATGGGCAATGTTTTTGACGCAAAAGTTTGGGAAAACGCACTGGCAAACATAAATTCATCCCACGCAAGTAATAACGTAAATATAGCGGTAGTCGCAATGCCAGGCATAGCCAGTGGGAGAATGATTTTGAAAAAGCTGCCCATTCTAGAACAACCATCAATATAGGCTGCTTCTTCGATTGCTTTTGGAATCGTTTCAAAATATCCGGATAGAATCCAAATGGCAAAAGGCAGTGAAAAAGTAGTATAGGAAATAATAAGCGCCCATGTAGTATCAAGTAATGGAACAGTATGAAAGATTACAATATTAGTAAATGGAATATTTACGGTAATACCATCTCTCATCATAATGTATAAAGGTACAATAATGGAGATCGATGGCAATAGCTGCATAGCCAAAACAGTAAATAACGCAGAATTCCGAAACGGAAATTGAACCTTTGAAAAAGCGTATGCTGCAAATACACCCAAAAACAGGGTAAAAAAAGTGGTGCCGATCCCAACAACCGTACTATTTTTTAAAGCCGCAAGAAAATCTGATGCTCCACTGCCGGTTAACAATTTTCGATAGTTTTCGAGTGTAGGAGAATGAGGGATAAGGTGCCCACTTATTAATTCACTTGTACTGCTTATAGAAGAAGTAAATAAATAGATAAATGGTGAAAGTGTAAATACAGCAAGTAAAATCAAACCAGTCCACAAATAAAACGGCGGGATTAGGTCAGTCCCTTTCGGTTTAAACAAGCGTGTTCTTAAACTTGGTTTGGAAGAAAACTCACTAATCGAAGTTTGAGTTTTTTGCTCGATGATCTGTTCTTGCATGTTTATCCCCCCTTTTAGGACTCCTGTGAGTTTTTCTTCAGCATCCGGATATAAAGAACAATGAAAATCAAAATAATGCCAGTTGATACCCATGCCATTGCTGAAGCATCACCAAGATAAAAATATCGGAATGCTTTATTAAACGTTAAATATGAGATAGAAGTAGTCGGATCACCAGTAAATACGGTAAGAATGTCATACACACGGAATGCGGCAATCGTTCTTAATACAACTGCAATCATCAGAATCGGCCAAAGTTGTGGAATCGTGACATACATTAGCTTTTTCCAAAATCCGGCTCCATCGATCATCGCAGCTTCATATAGATCGGGTGAAATCGATTGTAAACCGGCTAACAGGAGAAGGGTCATAAAAGGAGTCATTTTCCATATATCTGCAAGGGTTGCCACATTAACGATGTTATGAGCACTAGCTAACCATAATGGATCACTTCCCTCGCTCAGCAAATGAATTTTATGGAGGATTACCGTCATTGCTCCATTCCCTGACTGGAAAACCCATTTCCAAAGCAAACCATTTACAAGGGTCAACATGGCCCATGGAATGATAATGATCGCGCGAAAAAATGTTCTTCCTTTAAACATTTGATTTAATAACAAAGCACTAAATAACCCAAGGATTAACTCTGCAGCAGTCGATATGACAGTAAAATAGCCTGTAAAATAGGTTGAAACCCAAAAATCCCTATCCTTAAATAATTTTACAAAGTTATCAAGACCAACAAAGACAGCACTGGAACCATCCATTAAATTATATTTAAAGAAGCTCCAAACCAAGGATTGATAGATTGGATAAATAAATGTTTTACCAAGTATGTAAAAGGTCGGTAATAACAAAATAACTGCAAAGAGAAGATCTTTCCGTGAGCGCTTGTCTGTAAATATCCTCGTCATGCTTTTTCCTTTTGTCATGGGCCCTTCCATGAAATATCCCTCCTATGATGGAGTAAGAAGCGGTTACTCTTAACCGCTTCTTTTCTCATTCTATTTTGATGACTCAATTGATTTTTCGATTTGTTCAGCCGCAGAATTCAAAGCATCTTCTGGGCTCTTATTGCCTAATAATGCTTCATGAAGTTCTGCAGATAGGATATCTGCCCATTCTACATAACCTGGTGCATTTGGACGATTATGGCCATAATTAAATTGTTCCATAATTTTATCTATAGTTTTAGTAGTGTCGGCAGCTTTTAAATCCGAGTCTTGATACATCGCTTCTACAGTTGGATAATTTCCGCCATTTTTAAAAAGCGGCAGCTGGAATTCCTTCGTACTCATCCATTTTAAAAATTCTAATGCCGCTTGCTTATGTTTACTTCCATTCATAAGGGCAATTCCTTCTGAACCTGTAACAGCGGATGACACAACTGAACCTTCTCCAGGCATAATTCCCACATCGGTTTGGTTAACCACTTTAGATTTAGAAGAGTTATTTAAGTCAGGATACATTCCTTCCCAGTTGGACATCATCGCAATTTTACCAGCAGCAAAGGCATTTTTCACATCATCTTCCGTCCATTGCAAACTCGCCGGATCTACTGTTTTATCTTTATTTACGAGATCAGTCATATACTCAAGTGCTTTTAAGCCTCCGCCTTTATTAAAAGCCGGTTTTCCATTTGCATCAAAAAATTCTCCGCCAAAGCCATAAACAAGACTTACGTAATCACAGGTTAACCCTTCAGATTGTTTCCATGACCATGCTGAAGCATATGATCCGTTTTTCGTTAACTTTTTAGATACTTCCCTAAATTCATCCCAGGTTTTCGGTGGCTCGCTGTAACCAGCATCGGCCAAAAGCTTTGTGTTCCAATAAAAGTGTTTTGTACTTGAAAAAAATGGCATAGCTACAAGCTTTTTATCATACATCACTGAACTTAACGATGATTGTGTAAAGGTCTTTTTAACATCCTCTGGAACAACCTTTGTTAGATCATAAGCAATATTACCTTTTAAGAATTGTCCAGCCCAAATAGTGTCCATTTCGGCTAAATCAATGTTTGAAGAATTAGACAACGCAGATGTTGTGATTTTATTATAAAGAGAGTTGTAATCCACTGCGACTTCATTCACCTTAATACCGGTTTCTTTCGTGAATTCCTCTAGGAGTTTTGCACGAACGCCATCTGAATCCACCCATAACAGACTAATTTCCTGGCCTTTTAAATTTTGCTTGTTGTCCCAGCTAATTGTTTGTTTGTCTTCTTTCTTACTATCTGAACTATTGCTGTTATTCGTCGGTGCAGCACTACAACCTGCAAATAGAATGGAAGCGGTTAGTAGAGTTGAAAATACCTTTAATTTTTTCATGGGTAGTCCCTCGCTTTAATTGAGTTCGTTCGAATCAATTTCGGTATCTGTCTTTTCTTATTGTAATCTGTTATTAATACTAGATTAATAGATAAATAGCATGAATTTCACAAATTAGACGCTAATTGTTTTATCAGTAAACTGCGGGAGATACTCTTTATGAACCTGCAAATACTCATCTAGCATTGATTTTGCTACAGTATAGGACGGTACTAACGGATGCACTGTTAAGGCATTTACTGCTGCTTCATAATCTCCTTTGACAGCGGCCTCTACGGTTAATCTTTCATATGTTTTGACCGGTTTAATGAAAGACATCGCAATATCGGGTACTTCTCCGATCGCTAATGGGAAATAACCATTTTGATTGACAAGGCACGGTACCTCTACCACATCGTCATCATGCAGACCGGAAATTGTTCCCTTGTTTGGTACATTTAGAGTTAATATTTGCTGCTTATTATTGACGATGCTCTTAATAATATTTAGAGCTAGTCCCTCATATCCCTCTTCTTCAAAGGTGATATCCACTTCTTCTTCATGTTCGTGGACATCATGGACAGTTCCAGTCGTTTCACGGGACATATACGTGCTGTGTCTTGCTTCGAGTGTTCCATTATAGTCGGCCCAAGCTTCTTCGATTTTTCCATCTTTTACGAGCTCAGTCAATCGGCCAAGAAGCGGTCGATTTAATTTTACAATTTGTTCACCGCGGGTCTCATTTACATTCAAAATATTTTTAACCGATTGGTTTTGATAATAGAAGTAATATAGATATTCATTCGGTAACATACCCATATTTCGGATTAATTCCGGATCAAAAAAGCTAAATACATGGGAAATACGAGAAAGTTGTTCGTAGTTTTCTAGTATTTTAGGAAGCTGGTCTTCCCCATCAAGGCGAACAGCAGGAACCCATCCCAAATGATTTAAACCAAAATAATCCACTTGAAGTCGTGTGTGCGGAACTTTTAAATATTTACATAGTGCATTTTTAATACCAGCATGTGCGTCGCATATACCGATAACCTTTTTATGGTGTCCGTATGTATTAAGTGCTTGAGCAAGAAGACCCGCTGGATTTGTGAAATTTAACAACCAAGCATTTGGTGCTACCTCGTTGATAATTTTTGTATATTCAATCATAACAGGGATTGTTCTTAGTGCCATTGCAAAACCGCCTGGCCCTGTAGTTTCCTGACCAAGAACTCCGTGTTTTAGGGCAATACGCTCGTCGTTAACTCGCCCTTCCTCTTGACCGACCCTTATAGCAGAGAAGATAAAATCTGTTCCCTTAACGGCTTCACGGATGTCAGTTGTAAAAGAAAGTTTAATATCTGCGTTATTTTTTTGAACTAAATATTTTGAAAGGTTCCCCATAATCGATAAACGTTCTGCATCGGTATCAAAAAGGGTAACTTCATCAAACGAAATATCCTTATGTTTAAACAAACCGTTAATGAGAAGAGGTGTCCGCATTCCGGCACCACCAAGAATTGTAAGCTTCATCTTTTTTCCCTCCACCAATTTTTTTATTTAATACATTGAAAATACTCTTTTTCTACTCTTTCCCAGGTAGGACTTGTCTTTGTTCCTCCCAGACCTTCAACCGAGCAGCCTCCACAGAAATTCCCGAGCCTAACTGCCTCTTCGATCTCCATTCCTTTCAAAATCCCTGTTAGAACTCCAGCTACAAAAACATCGCCGGCTCCGGTTGTATCAACCGCTGTTCTCTTAAATCCTGAGACGATTCGTTGGGAGCCATCTTTCTTTAAAAGAGCACCTTCTTCACCTAGTTTAATAATGGTCCTATTATTTATCTTACTTAAAACGTCCATTGCTTCTTGGGCGGAAGTTTCGCCAGAAATTTTTAACGCTTCTTTTAAGTTAGGTGTGAATAAATCACCCATTTGAATAATGTCTTTTAACTTTGGATCACTCAACCATTGGTCATCCCATCCGACATCCAATGAAACGTTGAGTCCTTTCCTTTTTGCCATCTGAATTATTGGAGCTGCATCCGGACTGGCTCCCGTATGTAAAAACTTAGCTTCCGTTTCCCTTATGACACCGCTTACATACTCTTCGAAATTAAAATCACCCAAATCGTCTTGATAAGAGATAAAGGAACGATCTCCTCCATAGTTTAATGCCACAGAAAGCGTCCTTAACGGGTAATCTAACTGCTTCATTAACTCTGTTGATACACCCTCTGCCTCAAGACTCTCTTTCATAAACTTACTCAAAAAATCATTTCCGATTGGAGAAACCATGGCTACTTTTATACCCAGCCTTGACAATGCGACAGCCGTATTGTAAGCAGCACCGCAGGTAAATTCAAAAGCTCCACAATACACTTCTTCACCTGGGTCTGGTATTCTTGGAATGGAAGAAAAGATTACATCTGTAGAAACGATTCCATGAACTAATACTTCATATTTTTCCATTATGTAGTTCTCGCCTCCCTTGATGACATTATGGCTGACTGGCAGCTAATTCATCATGTTGTTATAACAAGTTTAGTTTAGTAGTTTTAGATAGTCAAGATTTTTTATTAAATTTTCAAATAATTTAATGTGGTTTAGTAGCATTTAAGAATATAGGACCTTGAAATCGGATTTTTTTGGAATTAATTTAAAATTACTTTAATTTAATTTGTAGTAACATTATAATAATAGTAGGTATTTTAATACGATTCATTTTTTTAGTAGACTGGAGTGAAAAAAATGATAAGAAAGCCAGGTACTGCTTTGTATTTTGAGCTAAAAGAAAAAATCAAAAATATGATTAGTTCTGGTATTTATCCAGTCGGCAGCAAACTTCCAACCGAAACAGAATTATGCAATAAGTTTGAAGTGAGTAGAACAACTGTACGACTGGCTCTACAACAACTGGAATTTGAAGGGGTGATTCAAAAATTTCAAGGAAAAGGGACATTTGTTTTACAACCTAAAATTAAGGAAAAACTGACCCCCAAAATTACTAGCTTTTCAGAACAAATGCACGATGCAGGCCTTAGTTCCTATTCAAAAGTGTTGGCAATGGAAATTATCCCGGCATTTCCTTCTCTTGCCGATTCTTTAGAAATTAATCATAATGATCCAGTCATTAAGTTAGTAAGATTAAGGTTCGGTGGAACGGAGCCCTTTCAGCACTCCACATCCTACGTCCCTTGGAATGTCGCACCAACACTTATAAAGGATGATTGTTCGGGCTCCTTATTTGAATTGCTCCGAGTCAAATACCAAATAAATATTTGGAAGTCTGTAGAAACAATCGAACCGATTCTTTCTAATCAGGAAGTAAGTGAAATGCTTAATATACCATCAGGTTCTCCAGCTTTCTCATTAGAATCCTTGACCTATTCATCGGACCATGTACCCATTGAGTATTCCTTTACAATTCTGCGCGGCGATCGTTCGAAATTTGTATTGGAACGTTACTATTCATAACTACATTAAAATGCCCTATCTTTAGATTTTTAAACACACAAACCCGAAATCAGCTCCATGATTTCGGGTTTGTATTTACTTTTCACAAGTTTGATTTCAATTTTAGTGAGAATCGGCTTTTCCCATCTTCTTCATACCACATCGGGAAGTTCGTTCCCCAAATATTGTTATAGAGATTAAAGTGGAATCCACCTTCTAAGGAAGCAAAAGTATTGTTGAACTGCAGCAATCTTTTTTCTCCCGGGGAGACAAGTGGCGAATCTTTCGTCTCAATGATGATTTCGGCATCCGCTCCAGAATAATAAAGACCTTTATCAACAGAATGGAGGTTGCGGTTTCCATTTCTCACCACTTCCAGCGGAGAGATGTGTTCGCCCAACTTATCTAATTTCCAAATGTTTGGATTGTCAACTTCCAGCCCAAACGAAAACCACATCGCCTCTGGTAAGCGGTTCGCATCCTTATCGAGCCAATTAAGCTCAATATCAATATGTTCATCCTGCTTATAAAAATGATAGTGAATGATCACCTCTTTTGGGGCACCCAATGACTCTACCGGATACTGAGGAAAACTTAGATGGACAACGACATCATCACTTGCTGCCGTTTCTGTTTTCGTAATTGAAACGACTCTAGGTTGATAGATTTCATGTTTCGGCCTTGGATGTACCAGCTCAAATCCCGGTTTACCCTGGTCCGCCTCCGACCACCGATACGTTTGACCAATATTCTCCACATATTCCTCAAACCATTGATGATAATTTTCCACACCAAATGACTCGTAGGCAAAAACACCAATCCGTTTTTGTTTGTTCGTCCACTCTTTTCCGCTGCTTTCTACTAAACTAGAAATAGAACCATCATCTGCAAACACCACAGAAAAGCTTCCAAGAGAATAAGTCGTGTTCAGCTCTAAACGCTCACAGCCTTGTTCCTGCCTTTGGGCATTTAATAATTCGAATGCTTCAAAAACTTCCTTTTGGCGATCAGCAGATAAGGCAGCTGCTGCTTTTTCAATATATCTTCGCTGTTCCTTCCAGGAATTTTCAAATAATTGATAATCGCGATTTTTCGGTGCACCTGAAAAAACTTCATTCGATAAGCGGTCATACTCATCCATGGCAAATGAACCAATATAGCTGTATTTATCCGGAACCGAATCCTCATCAATTGTATTTCTCTGCCTTGCCTGGTGAAAATCCTGCTTGGCATAATTTTTATAATCATTGAGGTGTTTTTTTTCATCTAATCCCCATGTATGCTCAGGGATTAGCAGCAGCCAGTCAGAAAACGTTTGATACTCTTCACTACTTACGTCTAACTTGCCTTCGGATACCCACTGATTTCTAAGTCGAAGCAATTCCCGGTATTGAGCGACCTTTTTTGGATCTGTAGCTACACCATGTATCCAGGAATCTCCAATTTCTTCATAAACAACCGGCAGGGTATGTTTAATGCCCTGTATCTTGGCAGCAAATGCATCCATGCTCGATGCTTTGATAACGGCATTTGGAAACCGCACTTGTAAACTAGCAAATTCAGCTTTTATATCTTCAATAGACGGTGGTCCGCAATTATCACCAGTGTGTGCGAATACCATCACTTCCTTTAAACCATCCAGTCTAAGGACGTCCCCATAGTTGTCGGCATAATTAACGACGATTTCCGAACCGTCTTTCCCCTTCCACACAAAGATTGTAGGGACAGAAGGGACCTTTGAAGCTGGATTTACGCCAATATGCAAATATTGGATACTATTACTCATTAAATAAGGAATCATCGCTTTTGTATGTCCCGGTACGTCGGTCATTTTTGCCGAAATGGTTTCTTTACCATATTTCGAATCTAATCGTTTCGCAATCGACAGCCCGTATTGAAATAACTCAGCATCCATTAATTCCGTATGCGTCGTAAACGGCAGTCCGTGCCAGGCGATAAATCCCTTTTGTATCGCCGTTTCCATTCTTCGCTTCTCTTCGATATTTGTCTGTTTTAAATACTCCTGAATTAGCCAGGAGCCTGTCGTCCAAACAAAACCGACTGAAGTATCTTCTTTCTCCAGTTTTTCTGCCAGTTCAATGGCCTTTGGTATGTATGACTTAATATATTGTTCGGTCACATTTTCTGCTAAATCAGTAAAACCAATGTCCAGATGCGTTTTGAATATAACATGCACTACTTCAATATCATTCATGTTGCCGCTCACCACCTTGTGTATAGCTCTATACGTTTACTTTTTCCGCCATTTTAATGAGATTTGTCAAGCTCAATTCTAAGCTATCCATAGGATTACCAGGACAGAAGTCTTGTTCTACGGCATAGAATTCAACTCCATTTTGTTCGCCCCATAATAAAATTGGTTCAAAGTCAATCGACCCAGTCCCTACTTCAGCAAAATATTTTCTTTCATCATTAGTCATATCTTTTAGATGGAGAATTGGAACTCGATTAGGGAATTTCTGCATATAGGATAGAGGATCAAATCCCGCCATTTTTACCCAATAGGTATCGACCTCTGGATAAAGAGACAATCCATCCTCTTCTTCTAAAATATAATCAAGGGCAAATTTCCCATCTATTGTTGTACGGAATTCAAAGTCATGGTGATGGTATCCCACCCTGTAACCTCTTGGCGTTACTTTTTTTGCGACTTCAAGCAGGTCATGTTTTGCTTTCAGATAACCTTCAACATTTTGCATCTCTTCCTCAAGGTAATGGCAGAAAAAGTCGGTAGTCCCAAATAAGTCAGCTTCCTTTAAAACCAGTTCTAACTCGTTGTTCATGCGGTCAAGGCTGATATGCATGCCAGCTGTTTTTAATCCTGTTTCTTTTAAAACCTCAGCTATTTCTTCTGGGGAATAACCATAAAGCCCATCGATTTGCACAGCTGCATAACCCATTTTCCTTAACTCACGCAGCACCCCGGGAAAATCCTTCTTTATTTCATTCCGTAACGTATATAATTGAGCAGCAAATTTCTGTTTCATCTTATTTCGCTCCTCCTATTTTTGAATCACGTAAGTTGAGCATGTCCATTTCGACAGAAGTCAAAATAATTTCAGCCCCCTTGATGGAAGACAATAACTCCTCTACTTTTTCGGGGCCAATAATCGCTGCCGTTGGATAAGGCTGGTTCAGCACATAAGCGAGGGCAATTTCAATGGCAGTGGCACCCTTTTCTTCGGCAAGTTTTTGAGCAAGATTAAAGCGCTCCCAGTTTTCATCACTATAATAGACTTCAACCATTTCCTCATTTTCACGATTTTCAGGAGAGAATCGGCCGCTAAAGAAACCACCCGCCTGCGAACTCCATGATAGTAATGGCATCTGTGTTCCCTTATGCCAGTTTGAAATTTCCTCATTTACTGAAACACACCCGGCCCATCTTGGTTTATTGCATTGCGCCAAACTAAGATTCGGGCTGTTAAAAGTAAAACCGATAAGACCGTGTTTGGCTGCATAGTCATTCGCTTCCTGGATGCGTGTATGAGACCAATTCGAAGCGCCAATTGCATGAATTCTGCCTGCAGCCATATGCTCGTTCAATGCTTCCATAATCGGACCCACTTCCACACGAGTGTCGTCGCGGTGGAGGGCATAAAAATCGATATAATCGGTTCTTAATCTAGCTAAGCTTTCCTTAACATCCTTATTAATCGCTTCCCGGTTTACACGAGGCCCTGGCTCGCCATCATCCGGATGCGCTCCTTTTGTAAGGATGAAGATATCTTTACGGATTCCTCTTGATTCAGCCCATTCGCCTAAAATCTCTTCACTGTTAATATATTGATGGGCTGTATCAAACATATTTCCTCCCATTGCAACAAACTGATCCATAATGGTAAACGCCTGTTCCTTATCAGCTAATTGATAGAAGCCGGCGGTTCCCATAATTAAGCGTGAACATTTTTTTTCAATTGATTTATTGTCAGCCAACCCTTTAAGCATTATATAGTTCATCGTGAACCTCTCTTTTCAAGAATCTATTTCTTTCTTCAATCATCACATCGGGAATATTGGTATCCATCACATCGATGCCCCACTCTAGAATGGTCCGCCAAACATGGAGGTCATCACTCATACTTCCATGCACATAGAAACCATGCTGATGTAATTGGTCTACTAAACTAGGAGAAAGCTGAAAAATAGGGACATTTAGTACCTGAGCCTCAATCGAACGTAAATACTCCACAGGATTAACAAGACGCGATGCACTAATGACATTGGTTATGATTTCTTTACTATGATTCCTCACTTCAACTAATGAGGCATGATTAAAGGACATGATTTGAACCTGGTCTTCCATTTGGTAGCTTTCTACTAACTGAACAACCTTTTTCGCAAGCGGTTCATGTAAATGTTCTATTTGTTTCAATTCAATATTTAGCCAGATTTTATCTTTTGACCATGCAAGAACTTCTTCAAAGGAAGGGATTTTTTCACCTGCAAACTTCTCGGAAAACCATGAACCAGCATCTAATTGTTGGATTTCTGCTAACGTATGTTTATGGACAAATCCCTGGCCATTCGTCTTCTTATCTAAATAAAAATCATGATAGACGATTACCTCGCCATCTTTTGTTAATTGGACATCCAGCTCCAGCATCTCAGCCCTTATTTCCACCGCTTTCCTGAAACTAGACATCGTATTATCCGGACAATAAGCGGATGCACCACGATGTGCACCGATAAAACTCACTTGATGTCCTTCAAAAATACTCGCTATCTTGTCCGCCTTCTTTCCATTATGAGTTCTTTTAATTTGAAAGATCTGTTAAGTTAACTAACAGATCAAATTCGAAAAATAAATAGGATTACTCAACGCTGCTAATAAACGTGATTTAACTTCAGGAAAATACCGCCATACTTCCACCCTGTAAAAAGAGCGGTCTTCTGCAGCCCATGATAGGTCCAGCATGTCCTGGCCTTCCTCAATCAATATTTCTTTTTCGATTCCATGATTGGAAATCACTTTTACAACATCACTATATTGAACATCCTTCACGTTTAACTGGATAGGTTGATTCCTATCTTCACACACATCTCCAGTCATACTCGTTCCGCACGTTACACTAATAAATGGCCCTTTTGGAGAATAACTGAGAACCACATGGCCTTTATCGATTGATTTTAAAATCTCAGAACTTGTTAATGACTTGCCGAAGACCCAAGTTGTCGGCATTCCGTGTATGACATACGGATCAGGACGGTGCACATCACTGCCGCCAACGGCGACAAGTCTTCTGCCTGAGACCAGCTGATCCTGCCACCAATCAAGGGCAGCCTGGTTATCTTCCCGCCAAGGTCCATTCCAAACCTCGACACAGTCATAGTCAAAATCCCAGTCCCATCTCCAGCCTGTATGACGGCAATATGGATGGTTTAAGGAGATATAGGCTCCATTTTCACGGGCCTCATTTAACCGGCCGTGTAATTCTTCCATTGTATTGACTCGAAAATCACGAATCGGATCCTTGACACCAAAAAGATTGAGATGGCCCCAGTTTGTAGTCAGCTCCATTCCTGGGATAAACAGCGTATTGACATCACGTGGATAGGCTTCATTTTGACTGGAAGTGTTATGGTCGGTCAATCCTAAGAAGTCCAGACCCGCACTTTCACAAATGTCGGCCTTTTCCCTTAATGTATAGGTACCATCACTATGAACACTGTGAGTGTGAAGGTCACCTTTTAACCAGCGAAATTCTTCAAGCGAGTACTCAATCGCGAGGTTCACAGTGCAGCCCTTTACAGCTACTTTGTAAGCTCCGAGAATGACAGCCCACTCACCTGCTTCAATTTCGCCATGTAAATAGCCTGGTGTGGCTTTTGCCTGATGAATAAAAAATTCAGTACGGGCACCTCCGCTCCACCCGCGGACTCTGTTTGGATCCTTTACACCTAAGTCGATAATGCTCGAAGCCGCTCCTGTTTGAATGACTTCCATTTTCACCTTAATTTGCTCCGTACCTTCAGGAACACTGAATGGAACTTCGATATAGGAGCTTTCTTCATCATGTGAGATAAATTTTGAAATTGTTACGGCTTTTGAACTCGCTTGGATAACTCCCATTTGATTGACCTCCTGTAGACGCTATTCTTTTCCTGATCCTAGCATTAAACCTTTTACAAAATATTTTTGCACAAATGGATAGATGACTAACAATGGTATAAGGGCAATGATAATCCCGGCCATCCTGACATTGGCTGTGATAAAATCACTGCTTGATGTTGAATCGGATGAGATTATTAATGAACGCAACGCAAGCTGCAATGTATATTTTTTATCGTCATTAATATAGAGCAAGGCAGAAGTAAAGTGGTTCCATCTGCTGACAAATTCGAATAGGGTAATCGTCGCAAGCCCCGGCTTAGCCAACGGCAGATAAATTCTAGAGAAGATTCTAAAATCTCCCGCACCATCCATCCTTGCTGATTCTGCCAATTCATACGAAACACCTAAAAAGTAATTTCGGATTAGCAGGACACTAAAACCTGAAACTAAGCCATTAACGACCAATGATGTAAGGGTATTTAATAGGCCAAGCTCCTTATTTACAACATATAGCGGAATCATAATAGCCTCACCTGGGATCATCATTGTGATCATAATGATAGTCGTCATTATTTTTTTACCAGGTAAGTCTTTTTGCACTAAAACATATCCAGCCATAGCAGACAATAAGACATGCAGTACCGTTCCAACTAGGGTAACAATAACGTTGTTATAAAATGGTCTCCAAAGCTCGAGCTTTCTCCAGATGGTTTCATATCCCTCAAAGTTGATTTCAGTCGGCCAGATTTTTATTCCCGGTTTCATCGACTCGATATTCGAAGAAAGCGAAACGGTCAGAGTATTAAGTAACGGGACAATCATGGTAAGGACCAACAGTAATAAAAATAGGGTATTAAGACCATAAAAGAATTTGCGCTTCCAACTCCAATGGGTCCAACTCTTCATGTTCTATGCCTCCTCGTCATATCGAAGCACTTTCCTTGCAACCAAGGTAAGAATTAACGTTGCTACGATAATAATCATTGATGCTGCAGTGGCGACTCCCATCTTAAACTCCAAGATCCCTTTTTCATAGGTGTACGTCATGAGTACATCTACTTTACGGGTAATGGATGGATTGCCCATTACAATAATTTGATCAAAAATTCTTAATGCGCCTAATAGGTTTAAAAGAAAAACTACTTTCATTGTTGAGTATAATTGTGGAATCATAATATTTTTAATTTCATGCCAGCGGGAAGCCCCGTCAATTTTAGCTGCTTCGTATAAGGATGGACTGATGCCTACAATCGCTGCCAAATAGAGAATACACGTGTACCCCATATCCTTCCAGATAGCAGAAAGCACCATTAGCGGTCTTGCATACTCATCCTGTGTGAAGAAGTGAATCGGTTTGCCGCCAAACGCTTTGATGATTTCATTTACAAGTCCTCCATCCGGTGATAGGAGGTAGATCCAGATTCCACCAACAACGACCCATGAAAACAAATGGGGAACATAGATAACCATTTGAGTGAATTTTTTAAAGGAGACCCGTATCACTTCATTCAGGGAAATGGCAACGATAATCGGGAAGGCGAACCCAATGATCAAGATACCTCCGCCAATAACGACCGTATTTACTAAAACACGCCAAAAGACTGGATCATGCAGCACTGTGATATAGTTTTGAAAACCAACAAAGGGCCGATCACCAATGATTCTAAATTCTTGGAAACTTATAATCACTCCCCGTAGTAAGGGATAATAGGCAAAAAGAAGAAAATATAGGAAGATGGGGATCATCATGACATAAAGCCATGCGTAACGTTTATAAGTATTCATTCGTATCATCACCTTGTAATCCGGTTTTGTGGGACCTAATAAAAGAGACCTTTATCTATCTAGGCCCCTATGAAACTACTAAAAAAAGAGGGAGGGCATCCGCTCACCCTCTTTTTACACTTTAAAAATCTTATTTATCAATCAAGCCTGCATCCAATAATTCTTTATGCATTTGTTTAACCGCAGCTTTGGCATCCATTTGACCCATCATGGCTTTAAAGGCATAGTTCTGGACGATTTTTTCCGCTGTTGGCCAATCAGAAGTTGATACATCTAATGAAGAGTTATTTAATACAATCTTCTGAGCATCTTCTACCCCTGGAAGCATACCAAATGGATTTTTCCACTTTGTATTGTTCGGGAAAGGCGCCCCATGATCCATACTGTGCTCCTTACCAATATCCGTTAACTCATATTTACCATTTGTTTCAGTATAGTCATTGCCTTTAATTCCAAGAGTGGCTAAAGTATTTCCAGCTTTTGAATGCCAAAATTCAAGAAATTGAATGGCCGTATTTGGATGTTCAGCATTTACAGGAATGGCCCAAACACTTTGGTCACCACGGTGGAGCATAATTTTTCCATCTTTCCCTGCTACGCCTGAAATCCCTTTTGCCTCGAATGCTGTATTAGGATCATCGACTTTGCGGATATTGTTAAATAACCCAACCCAAGCATCCCAATAGGTAACCATTCCTACTCGGTCCGTTAAGAATAGCTCACGCATTTTTCCTGTATCATTTGTGGCAAAGTTTGGATCTAATAACCCATCTTTATATAGTTTGGCAAACCACTCAAGAACTGGGACAGCCTTTTCCGTTGAAAGTGGAATCGTACGCTTTCCATTTTTATCAATGACATACTTATTCTTAACCCCAGCTGCACTTAAGAAACCTTGAATATCATTTAGTCCAGCAAGGGAAAGTCCATATGTATCAGCCTTGCCATTTCCATCTGGATCCTGCTCTTTAAACGCTTTGAAGACATTGTAAAAATCATCAAGTGTTTTTGGTTCTTGCAGATTTAACTTTTTCATCCAGTCTTCTCTGACAATCGGCAGTGTTCCGCCTTCAAACTTATTAAATACACCGTAGATTTTTCCGCCATCGTACTTAATTAAATCCCAATCTTTTTCAGAAATAACCGATGGATCAGATAATACCTTTGATTTTTTAATTTTGTCATTTAATTCGGTTAATACGCCTTGCTTGACCAAGACATCCATCAACGGCTTCGTAAGAAGGATTAAGTCATATTTTTCACCAGATGACATCGAAGTCATTAATTTTTGATCATAATCAGCAGGGGGTTTCACCATCTCTACTTTAATCCCTGTTGATTTTTCAATCTCTTTTATGAACAATTCATTTTCTTCGGGAGTTTTCCCGCCAACAACGTTGGTAAGAATACGCAGTGTCTTTTCTTCTTTTTTAGTTCCATTGTTTTTAGCATCGGTTGAAGTTTCCTTTGAACTACAAGCACTTAACAATAAGCTTAAAATCATTAAAATTGGCACTAGCAGCTTAAAACCTTTTTTAAAGTTCATTTTTCCATCTCCCTTTGTAAGAAAACTCATCTATCTTCTTGTTTTTAAAACCCTTTTATTAGTTCTCAAAAATCACCCCTCTCAATGTAATGGAATTATACTCTACTAACTCTTTTTAAGAGATTTTTACAAGATTCCCTAATCACTAGTTTTGCAGGTATCATTTTTTGTCTTGGAGCTAATTGTTCCTTTAACACATTGATTAATACTTCTGCAGCTTCTTCCCCCAGTTTCTCAGGATACAATTCGATACAGGTTAGTTTCGGGGTTGTCTCTAAAGCTAGAGTTTCATTATTACTCAAGGCTACTAAAGAAAGATCATTCGGAATATCAATCCCCAGTTCCCTGGCAGCACGGAGGACACCTAATGCGACACGGTCGGTATCAGCAATGATGGCTGTATATTTTTTTTCTTTAATCGTTTCTAGTAAACTATAATACCCATAGTCGGAAGCGTTCTGATATTTTTCCTGATCGTTATAAATCACATTCTCTTCCTTAAAAGGTAAACTGAAATTTTCGCTGGCCCGTTTAAAGCCTTCCTTTCGATCTTCTGCTACCGTCATGCCATAGGAAGCATTGAGAAAGAGAATATCTTGATGACCATTTTCGATGAGGAACTCCCCAACCTCTTTCACGATTTCGATATTGTTGTTATCAACAAATTTTGTGTCAACATCCGTTTCTTCTGGTCTGCCAATTAATACATAGGGAAGATTTAATTGCTTGTATTGAACAATTCGCTGATCATCATCTTTTGGATTTAATAAAATAACTCCATCCACTGGATCCCTTGAAAAAAGGGCTGTTTCTTCATCCTCAACCAATCTGTCAAGCAGGACACGATAGCCGTTTTCTGTACACTTTTTAACGACTCCATTAATCACTTTCAAATCAAAGCTGCTTAGTTCAGTATCGAGTGTTGGCATTTTCAACCCGATTATCATCGTCTTCTTCATCGCCAGACTTCTGGCAACATGGTTGGGGACATAGTTTAGTTCCTTCGCCACATTCAATACCCGTTCCGTTACTTCGGCACTGATTGGCCTTTTTTTACTAAACACACTAGAAACGGTTCCCTTGGAAACTCCAGCCCGTTTTGCAACATCATCAATTGTCACCATTATTATCACCTAAACTCCCTGTATAATTAAACCGGTTTAATTGAAAATTAAAAAAATTTACACTACATTTACAAGAAAACAACGTTTTCGTCTATATTCGATGTTTATCTACCAGTTTTTTATAAAACCGGTTTAATGAATTCGCTTTCATTATAATGAGAAGTTTAATAGAAAACAATATTCAATTATTACTTTTTTATAAAAATTCTAAAAATTAATACTTTTACCTCACCAAGACTTTTTAATGATAGGACTTTAGTTTTAGTTTTTTGCAGGGATTTATTTCAGGTGGTACAAAAATAATAAACAGTCAACTAGTTTCGACTAGTTGACTGTTTATTTATTTAATGACTATTCGTTTTAATGTCTATACTTCCTATTGAACCAAGCTTTTTTCCTCAAAATAGACAGCTTTCCCTGTTTTAGCAGATTCATAGATGGCTTCTAAGATTTCGGTTACAACAAGCGCTTCTTCAGGTTTTACGAGCGGTTCGGTATCGTTGACAATGCTCTCCATCCATAAACGGGCTTCCAGATCCGCATCACTTTCTTGTTTTCCATCATAGAAAGCCACACCGCCAGCATTCAGTTCTACATTCGTCGTGTATAATTTACCGTACTTCTCTCCGTGAATACATAAGCCATTCTTCATATCTGCTCCACCTTCTGTTCCACTTAGTGAGCATTTCGCTTCACCTACTTCTAGCGAATTGAGGGCCCAGCTGGACTCTAAAACAATTGTTGCGCCATTTTCCATTGTAATAAATCCAAAGGCAGAATCTTCTACAGTGAACTTTTCAGGATCCCATGATCCCCAAGCATTCGCGGCATCTTTCTTCTGACTTAATTTATGATACGTCGTGCCCATCACAGATTTTGGCTTATAGTTGTTCATCATCCATAGGGTTAAATCAAGAGCATGTGTACCAATATCAATTAATGGACCGCCGCCTTGCTTTTCTTCATCAAGAAAAACTCCCCATGTAGGTACAGCGCGGCGGCGAATCGCGTGTGCTTTCGCAAAATAAATCTCACCAAGTTCACCGCGTTCACATACCTGATGTAAATACTGGCTGTCCGGACGGAAACGATTGTTATACCCGATTGTCAATTTTTTACCCGAGCGTTTAGCAGCCTCCACCATTTGCCGTGCTTCTGCCGCCGTCTTTGCCATCGGCTTTTCACACATGACATGTTTACCGGAATCCAGGGCGGCAACCGAAATTTCAGCATGGGTATCGTTTGGAGTAAGCACGTGCACCACATCGATCGAGTCATCCAGAAGTAAATCTTGATAATGGTCGTAAACTTTGGCATTTTCAGCTCCGTACTCCCGAGCCGCTTTTTGAGCTCTTGCCAACAGCACATCACAAAAAGCCGCCAATTCCACGTTTTTTAATTTCGCTAAGCTTGGCAAATGTTTTCCATTGGCAATGCCGCCACAGCCAATTATCGCTACTTTTAATTTTTTACTCATTCTATTCCCTCCGATATAAATGAATTATTTTATCTCAGTCAATTCAACTCTTCTTCCTTCTTTAGAAGAAAGGGCCGCAGCCTGATTGATCAAAGTTAAATGATAGACATCCTGATTTGTGATGGCAGGTACCGTTCCATGCTGGATCGCGTGAATCCATTGTTCCATCGGCATCGGAAGTGTATTTGGTAAAACCTTTGGATCAATCCAGGACTTCTTATCCATATGAACACTTTTAATACGGATTTGATCATCTTCAATTAACAAGGTACCTTCTGTTCCATAAAGCTCCAGCTGAAACGGACTTCCTGCTGATAGAAATCCCGTCTCAATGATTCCTAACGCCCCTGACTTGTACTCCACAATGACAACAGCGTTATCGTCCACCTCCCTGCCTTGAGTGTTTTGTAGTCTCGCGCTAATGGCTTCCACATCTCCTGCTAGACGGTTTGTTAAATAGATAGGATGCGCCCCCAGGTCAATTAAGGCTCCTCCGCCACATTGTTCAAGATTGAAAAAGTGTTCAGGAAGCCAACCATTCGAATGTTCATCCGTTGAAACTGCTCCATTATGAGCCAGACGGCAGCGCACCGTGGTCAGCCTGCCAAGCAGCCCTTTGTCTACGACCTCTTGTGCATATAAATAATACGACTCTGTCAATCGTGGTAAAGAAACCATTAATTGGACGTTCGATTCTTCTACGGCAGTAAAAATGTCATTAACCTCTTTACTGCTGAACGCTAATACTTTTTCCGTAAAAATATGCTTTTTGTGTTTGGCCGCTGCTAAAATGACTTCTGTATGTAAATTCGTTGGAGTAGAAACAATCACTGCATCAATTTCAGGATTCGATAAAACCACATCTAAATCACGTTCAAACGGAACACCCAGTTCC
The DNA here is from genome assembly GCF_050477905.1 of Neobacillus pocheonensis. Classification (NCBI taxonomy): domain Bacteria; kingdom Bacillati; phylum Bacillota; class Bacilli; order Caryophanales; family Bacillaceae; genus Neobacillus; species Neobacillus pocheonensis. The sequence continues at coordinate 60,303 of NZ_JBCNAD010000045.1, forward strand.
TCCGCCCATTTTTGCCCACGTTCCCTATTTTCGTCCCAAACGAATCGAATCGACAGATTTTTACTAGTTTCAGCCTGACGTGCATAGTCCTCTGCATGGACATGCCATTTACTTAATAAGGCAACTTTAATCATCGTCATTTCTCCTTTTCATCTTAAAAATGATTAATACAAAAACATCCTTTTGGTTCCTTTTAGATACTGCGGCCCATTAGTTCCGCCAATTTTCTGACTTCATTGGAAGTAATGGAATGCACGCCCATGACCGCTGTCCTCATAACCATACTTTCTAAGAGATTCTAAAATTATCTTCTTAGATTGCTCTTCATTATTTAAATTCTTAGGTGAATATTCAAAAAAGCACTTAATCGTTTTATATGGTTTCACTACAAAAAATGAATAAGTGATATGACTGCTTGCACAAGAGGGAGTTACTTTCCCCTCAACTTCATAAAGATAATCCATTGCTGCCCTCCCACTTAATGATGTTGGTTTATTTTTCATCCGAACAATCGATACCTATTAAGCGCTTCCAATCTCTAAAACACTTATATCTCTTATTTCTCGGATGGACGTAAATATTTCAGAGGCATTCTTCTCTTTTGGCACTCTCAGCACCAATTCCATCTGGAACTGTCCTGCCTGCAAGTCTTTAATATAGATATCATTAATAGAGTAATTTTGACTTTTCACTTTTTCGATAATTTTAGAAAAATCGACCTGATTAAGGATGAGAAATTTCACTTTTATTTCTTTAGATGAAAGCGACCTTGGGATGAATAAATTCATAATCATCGGCAGTACCTTTAGTGAAAACAATATAATCCCAATGCTTATGAACGCCTCATAATAAAAACCGGCACCTACCGCTATTCCAACTCCTGATGCCCCCCAGATAATCGCAGCTGTTGTTAATCCGGAAATCACATTATTTCTTTTCCTTAAAATAACACCGGCACCCAGGAACCCAATTCCACTAATCACCTGTGCCGTTAACCTCATGGGATCCGTCCTCATGTTTGAATTAAACTTGCTATAAAAAACGGAAGACTCAATGGAAACAACGGTGATCAAGCAGCTGATGACCGCAATGACCACGCAGGTTTTTAAACCTAACGGCTTTTGTTTCAACTCCCTTTCCAATCCAATGATGATTCCTAGAACCGCTGCCATACCCAGTCTGATACTAATAACCTCTAAACTCATAATCTATCACTCTTTCTTTTATTCAGGTTCTAGGTTTTTACATGATTGTATTTTGTGAATATGCTAGTTTGTAAAGCTTTTAACGAATGGAGGGGCCAATCCCATTGGGTGGGATTAACCCCCATTCTGCCTTGATCCTATTTCAACTCAACGATAAATGTCTTAATTTCGTATGGTTTGATGTCAAACGAAAAGGCCTCATTGCCTCGGGCTTCGGAAATACTTCTTTCCATTAAATCACATTCCTGCCAGGAATTAATTTGGAAATCACTTGTTACTTCAACCGTTCCTCTTGCACCAGCAAATTCATGCAAACGGATAATGACGTGGTCACCATTTTCTCCTTTTTTAACAGCATCGACCAATACATTCGGAGCGGTCACGTTGAATAGCGAAACGCTATCTGTCTGGCCTTCTGCGCAGCTTAATGGATTATTGAGCTCCCAGGCCTGCCGTACTGTGTTCCCTTCATACCAGCTTCCAGCATGAGGAAGCAAGGAATACGTAAACACATGTTCACCTTGGTCTGCTTGTACATCCGGATAAGTAGCCGATTTTAATAGTGTAAGGCGCATGACATTATCTTTAATGTCATGTCCGTATTTGCAATCGTTCAATAAGCTGACACCATAATCCCTTTCAGAGAGATCCGCCCACTGATGACCAACCGTTTCAAACCGAGCGTAATCCCAGCTTGTATTCCAATGAGTTGGACGTTTTACATTTCCATACTGAATATCGTAGGTCGCTTCTGTTGCCCGAATTTCCACTGGGAACGCTACCTTCAACAATTGGTTTTGATCGTACCAATCAATCTTTGTTTCAAAATCGATACGGGGATTGTCCGCAAACAAGGTCATTTTCTGATGGATAACCGAGTTGGAGTAGGCCCATGTAAACTCAACCACACAACGAATCGGACCATTTTCCAAGACTTTGGTTTCCTTTAAAGTCGTAATCTCTTTCATCTTTTCTTGATAATAAAGATCGATATCCCATGCATCATATTGCATTGGTTTATCCTCAAACACCTGGAACACATTTCCGCGTGCATTCGGAGCTAAAACATTCCTTTGATTTTTCCTGTCATATAGTTTCGTTAACTGACCATTTTCATTCCATGAAATCTCATAGTAATCGGAAGAAATACTATTTCCAGAAACATGGAAAGACGAAGCTGTTTCAGTCGTTCCCTGTTCATAATAAACGGAGCTTTTTCCAAGGGAAGGAACTTCATCCACTTTAACAAGCCATTCTCCATCAGCCGTTTGCTGAGCTTCCAATACCTCTCCTGTCTCTTTCTTCCACACTACTTCTCCAGTCGTGTTTGTGTTGATCTTAACGGAAGCATTTCGCTTCCACGAAGAGGAATTATAAATCGTATACAATCGCTGGCCAGGATTCACGGCTAAAGACTGTGAAGCCTCCTTCCATGCATTAGCCGCAAGCTCATATGCTTCGGCATATTCCAGTTTGCTGTCTTCATAAACCTCGTGAATGGATGATCCCGGAATGATGTCGTGGAATTGATTGCGCAGCACAATCTTCCAGCTTTCCTCCAAATTTTGCACAGGATAAGCTGACCATGAACGTGAAAGTACACTGTTAAGGGTATTCAGCCATTCTGTTTCACGGAGAAGCAGCTCCATTTTACGATTCATCCGTTTATTATACGCCTGAGATGTATAGGTGCCGCGGTGATACTCCAGATAGAGTTCTCCATCCCACGTGTGAACATATTGATCGGTATTGTCTACAGTCTCATGCAGGCGTTTAAAAAATTCATCCGCTCTGCCTGTTTTAACAGCAGGCAAGCCCGGCATCTTATCTAATTTTCTTCTCATCTCTAACATTTCACGATTAACGCCGCCGCCGCCGTCTCCATAACCATAGGAAATGAGCAGCTCCTGGTTCACAGCTTTATCGCGATACGTTTCCCAAACCCCTTTTACCGAACGGGGAGTAATCTGTCCGTTATATGTATAGAACCAGCGGTCATCCTCAGGGGTAGTGATAAAATGAGTTAAAATCTCTGTTCCATCGATCCCTCTCCATTTAAAGGTATCATGCGGCATTCTATTAAACTGGCTCCAGCTAATTTTTGTAGTCATGAAGGTTTTAATGCCAGATTTATCCAAAATTTGCGGAAGTGCCCAGCTATACCCAAAAACATCTGGAAGCCACAAATATTCGCATTCCTTCCCAAAGTTTTCACGGAAGAATTTCGTACCCAGCAACAATTGACGGACAAGTGATTCACCTGATGTCAGATTACAGTCTGCTTCCAGCCACATTCCACCGTCTGTTTCCCAACGGCCTTCTTGAACTCTTTTTTCAATTTGTTTATAAATTTCCGGGTAATCTTTTTTAATATAATCATATAATTGAGGCTGTGTTTGTAAAAAAACGTAATCTGGGTATTGCTCCATTAAACGAAGAACGGTAGAAAAAGAACGTGCTGCCTTTTCTCTAGTATGTTTCAGCCTCCAGAGCCAAGCCACATCGATATGAGTGTGTCCGATTGCCGTTACGGTGACAGGATAATTTTTCGGAATTCGCTCTATTTCTTCATTTAAAGCAGATTGTGCTTGATAAAGAGAATCATAGAAGCCTTCTGAACCAGGAACAGACCAATCGATCATCAGAAAGGCCCTGTCTAAGGCTTTTAATAGTGTTTGCCTTTCAGGCTGATTTTCCTGCAGGTACTCGATCGTCGCTAGTGCAGCCCTAGCTGTGTAATACAGATCATCCACCGTTTCATCCAGACAGGCGATAAAAGCGGTTTTTAACTGGTGTTCCTGCAGCGTCGGCTTACCTCCGCCTTCGAGCCCTGACCACAGCCGGAAGCATACTTCAATGGTGGTTCCAGCTAGGCTTCTATCTAAAAATACCTCCTGATGATTCATGTCTACGCCTTGATATGGGTACCCGTTTACATACAGCAGGGACTCAAACCCTGAATTATTACCGCCGCCTGTTTTTCCAAAATCAAATACACCGACAATTTTCTGTTGTCCCCAATTTTCAGGAATGGGGATTAACGTTTTAAGCCAAATGTACGTATCGCGTCCTTCCCATCTTTCCCGTACATTCATGGTCCTCCATGATCCATCCTCGGGAGGCCTCTCTGAAACCTTGCCTTCTTCATCCTCTTGAGCTTGAAAAGATGCCACTGGCTGTATATTCCGATAACGATATTGATCTAGTTCCTCTATCCTTCTTTCCAACTTTTCAATAGTCCAAAACATATCAAACACTCCTCTAAATAGTAATTATCCTTTGGATGCTCCACCGAGACTGAAGCCCTGAGACATAAATCGCTGTGAAAACATATACAAAATGACAGAAGGCATCGTATAAATCATCGAGAAAGCGGCCAGTTTTCCGTATTCGATCATTCCGAAGTTACCGAAAAATTGGAAAATCGTCACCGAAGCAGGAAATTTATCAGGTGACTGAATCAAGATGTACGGTACGAAAAAGTTCCCCCAACTTCCGGAAAAAGTAAAGATGGCGACAGTGCAAATACCAGGAATCATCAAGGGAGCAACAACCTTCCTTAATCCTGCCCATACAGAGGCACCGTCGATCCACGCGGATTCTTCCAATTCCAATGGAACAGAATCCATAAAGTTTTTCATCATCCAAATCGCATATGGCAACCCGGATGCAGTCAAAAATAAAATCGTCCCAATGAGTGAATCCTGCATATTGATATAAATAAATAGTTGATAGACAGGAACCATTACCGCAGTAATTGGCAAAGCGGTCATAAATAAAATGGAATACATAAAAGGCTTTTTAAATTTCAAGGCATAACGTGAAAGTGGATATGCTGCCATGACGGCAACAACTACAACCAGCACTGCCTGGCCTAATGAAATAAACAGCCCGATTCCAAAGGAACGAAGATTCGCAGGATCAGTCAGGATGGAAGTAAAGTTCTCTGCCGTAAAAGAACTGGGCATTTTTAAAGCTTGCTGGGCATGTGGATCGATTGATGCAAATAACACCCACAAAAGCGGTAAAAGAAACATGATTCCAAGAACGGTTAAAATAACGTATGGGACAACTTTTTCAGTTTTATAACGATTCACAGTAACTCCTCCCTTAAATATTGACCTTCATGGAGCGGATATAAATCAAGCTTGCACCAATACCGATAACGAGCAGGATTAGTGAAATCGCCGTTCCATAGCCAAGTTGGTAATTGACAAACGCCTGGTTGTACATAAAAATAGGAAGAGTTTGTGTTGATGTTCCAGGCCCTCCGCCTGTCATGGAAAAAATTAAGGAAAACACACCTAATGTTTGGAGGGTTACCAGAACCATATTGGTAACAATTGACCCTTTAACCATTGGCAGGACAATGCGGTACATGACTTGAAAGCGAGATGCTCCATCCATCATCGCTGCCTCTTCCACACTTTTCGGAACATCATCCAAGGCTGCTTGGAAAACGAGCATGGAAAAGGCGGTACCGTGCCAAATATTCGCAACGACCACGCTGACCATTGGAAAAGTGTATAACCATGTGACTGGCTTTAATCCAATATGCTGTAAAATCATATTTAAGGTTCCGTTATCACTTAAGAATGCCACCCAACAAAAAGCTACCACAATTTCAGGGGTTACCCAGCCGGCGAGGACAATAATGCCGATAATTCGGCGAAACGTTTTGTTTTTCTCCTTCATTAGGACAGCCAAAATAAACCCTAAAACCTGCTGGCCAATGACGGCAGAAAAAAGCAAGAACACGATGGTTTTTACTACACTGATTCGGAAATCAGGGTCTTGGAACATGGATATAAAGTTTTGAAATCCTATAAACTGAACACTCTTTGCCTCTGTTCCCGTTAAAGTAAGATTCGTAAAAGCAAAATAAAAGGTTAGTAATATAGGTCCGACAAAAAAGACAAGCAGCAGGATCCAAGCAGGCAATAAAAAGAGAACCGATTTCAGCAGTGTATGATCCTTTCTTGTTTTCTCCTTTATGTTGACTGTTGTTGATACAACCGTATTTGTACTCATTTCACACCCCGGTCGATTATATTTAAAACAAAGGTTACCTTTTATAATTTAGAAAAAGGCAACCTTTATTTTACTTTTAGTGAATTCTTATTTTTCGATCACATTATCTTGTCCGACAATTTTTGTCACATTGGTCTGATATTCCTTCGCAGCCTGCTCTGGAGTTAGTTTTCCTGTTACAACGTCCTCGACAAGTGATTGAATTTGTGTGGATACAGTTGGATATTTATCAACTGCAGGACGGAATTGAGCAAATTTCAAGAATTCAGTGGCTTCCTTAAACATCGGAATTTCCTGATACGACTTCTCTTTTGCCACATCATCACGCGTAGTTAAGTTTCTTTCTTTTGTTAAGAGTGACAGTGTGCGTTCCTTGCTTGAAGCAAATTTAATAAATTCCCAAGCTTTATCTTTATGGTGTGAATTGTTTGGAATAGAGAGCGCCCATCCGCCTGACATCGTTATGGTTCCAGGAGCATCCCCATTTTCGGTCGGCATCGGTGCAAATCCTAACGTCTTAAAGGCTTCAGGCCAAGGTGCGGAACCCGACTCACCCCAGTTTCCTGTCTGCCAGATTCCGTCCAGTCCGATGGCAAGCTTTCCTTTAGGCATTAATTGCTGATAGGCCACGGCACCTGCCTGTCCATTTAATACTTGGGAAAGATTTGGACCAAGCTTCTCCTTATAAATTGTATCGATAAATTTGAAGGTATCCGTAAGCCCTTGGCTTTTCACAATCCATTTTTTCGAATCGTTATCATAAAGTGGAGTTTTCGTACCATAAAGCAGCATTTCAAATGTCTGCATCGATGTTCCTTCCCCTGATGCTTTGCCGGAGTTCATCCAAAACGGTGTCACACCAGGCAGCTTTTCCTTAATGGTCCTTGCGGCTTGTAGGATATCATCCCATGTCTTAGGCTCCCATGGAACAGGAAGTCCAGCTTTTGCGAATAGATCCTTGTTGTACCAAAGTCCCCGTGAGTCAGTGTTATAAGGCACCCCATAAGTTTTTCCGTCCTGAGCAATAACACCCTTCTTGACATTTTCGGTATAATTGCTCCACTCGCTCCAGTCCTTGACCTTATCATCAAGCGGTGTCAAATAACCGGCGCTCGCATCTGAATTCACCATAAAGGTATCCTCTGTTACGATGTCAGGCGATGTATTTTTCGATTTCAGCATTAAAGCAATTTTTGCAAAATAATCCCCTTCTGACACATTTAGTGGTGCCAGCTGAACATCTACTTTTGGGTTGTTCTTTTCAAACTGCGGAATAACTTCTTTATTGAGCCAATCTGTAAACCCTTTGTTTGATCCTCCACCAGATCGGTATGTAATTTTAATGACTTCTTTATTACTGCCGTTTGTCGAAGCGCTTTGATTCGAACATGCAGCACTCAACAAAACGCTGCCAGCAATAAGGGAAACAGCGGCAATTTTCTTATACTTTTTCATTTTCATCAACCTCTCACCCATTCCAATTAATTTTTTCAAAAAAGAAAACGATTACAAATTGAATTAAAAAAATTAGGATGATACCACTGCTTGGATTATTTTAATTCCCCCCCTTTTTAATTTTCCAAATTGATATGTTGATAGCATAATTGATATATTTGCTATATGTCAATTTACTAATTGAATATTTTTTATATTCAGTTAACAAATGATATAAAAGTACTATAATCTAGTAATATCATTCCTAATTTTGTTTATTATCATTTAGAGATTAAACATTATTAACCTTAAAATATACCAATTATTTTCCATGATTGATATGGATTGGATGTTTTTGCCGTAAAAAACGTATTGTAAATGGTTGTAATATATAATATATTTAATATATCATTACGACGACTATTAAGGATGAGGATATATAGATGGAAACTCCATTATATGAAAAAATTTATCTTAATTTATTAAAACAGATTGAGACTGGTCAATTACAACCACGGGATCAGGTTCCCACCGAGAAAGAATTGGCAGACCAATATCAAGTCAGTAGAATTACTTCAAAAAAAGCGCTTGATAAATTAGTGCAAATCGGAGCAATAGACCGCATTCGAGGGAAAGGCTCCTATGTATCGGACACACTTCCTGATTTTGGAGCACTTGTTCCAAAGAACGATGACGAACAAATTGTCCGTCAAAGTCAAGCAGTGAATGGGTTAATCGGCGTGATTATCCCAGAATTCTTTTCGGATTTTTTTGGCAGGAAAATGCTGAGAAATATTGAGAAACGCTGCTCGGAATTGAATTTAAACTTATTAGTTAAGTTGACATATGGGTGCCAAGAGGAAGAAGAAGAAGCCATCAATACAATGATCGAGCATCAGGTAAAAGGGGTCATTATTTATCCAGTCAACGGGCAGCATTACACCGCAAGCTTATTGCGATTGGTACTTGAGGGATTTCCCCTCGTCTTAATTGACAGGCATTTAAAAGGAATACCAGCTTGCTCCGTTTATACCGACAATAAGACAGCAGCTCAAAACCTAACTGAATTTCTGTTTTCTCAGGGACATAAGGATATTGCGTTCGTTTCCCCACCAGAGGAATTTACTTCTTCTATCGAAGAGAGAATTCAAGGATTTATGACCGCTTATTCGCAAAGGGGAATCGGGGTTAGTCCAAATTATTTATTAACAGATATGTTCAGTACATCGCCGGTGTTTAATCAATCAGATGAGTTTTTTGAAGATCAAATAAAATTACGGAAATTCATCGAAGAAAATCCAGATGTAACAGCATTCATTGCTTGTGAGTATGAAATAGCTTGTGTACTCGCCCAAGTACTTAAATCACTTGGAAAATCGATTCCAAATGATTATACCATAGCTTGCTTCGATCATCCCGGAACGCTGTACAATGATTTGATTTTCACTCATATCCAACAAGATGAGGAATTAATTGGAACAAAAACAGTAGAATTACTCCACAAACAAATTCATGGAGAAAATGTACCTATACAAAATATGATCGATTTCCAATTGGTTGAAGGTAATACCGTATCAAAAGTAATCCTGCCTGCCAAAGCACATTCCTAGAATGTGATTAGTTGCATATCGATGTGGATATTACATCTGTCTGCCTCAATCAAAATAAATAGTTTTTTATCGAGACTTTCAATATTTTAGTTGGAAGTCTTTTTTTTGCCGCCTTCTTGATAAGCTATCATGAGAACCCATTGTACTATTTTAAAAAACTTCAATACAGTACCATTTACTTGAAACCAGAGACCAATACCCTCCCAATCTGTTCCGCAGTTTGTCTCAAATTCCCCCAAAGCCCGGTAGTGAAACCCTTTCACTGTCTGCTATAATAAACCCCATGAGGTGAATAAACATGCAATTCGAAGATCGCGTCACTTTACCCGGAATTCTCTACAAGAAGCTGCCCAAGTCAATCTATATTGCTATGCGCCAAAGAAAGAAAAGAACGGCTACAATATAACGGACCGAACTCCGGTAATGATTGTGCTGCAAACATTATCTCAATATTATTGGGATCACTTTTAAAAATGTGTACATATACACGTGAAACCGCTTAATTTAATCCTAGCTGTGTAAAAATAAGAAGAATCGCTCTTCTTATTTTTTTTTGCTACGATTGACCCATGAAGTTGAAAACACTTTCAAAAAAATAAGGAGGTAAACCTTATGCAACTACAAGCACTTACCTCACCAAGCCTAATCAGTACCGGAAAAAGCTTCTCTTCAAAAAAAGAAGTCATTCAGTACTTAGTCAAACAGCTAGGTGAAGCTGGAAAATTACATTCAGAACAAGAATTTCTTCAATCTGTTTTCGATAGAGAAAAACTTTCTCCAACTGGCTTTGAAGGCGGACTTGCCATTCCGCACGGTAAATCAACTTCCGCCAAAGAAGCCGCTTTTGCGGTCGCAACCCTTAAAACACCTGTAACAGATTGGGAAAGCATTGACCCAAACAACAAGGTACAGCTTAAAAAGGTGTCAGGCACCATTCGTGGACAAACCCTTCGGTTTGTCCACATGGTGCGGACACCTTTTTTTATTCAATCATACATTTTAACTTTGTCTTGACTCATTCAATGATTGATGGCCAAGCAGGAGAGCTCCAGTTCCTGCACGATCGCCCAATCCGGGACTTACGATATATTCTGTTAGCTCTGGCAGTGAAACATAATCGTTCAACAACTCAGGCAAATACTTGTAAACAGAAAGGAAAACTTGCTTTGATTCATAACGCCGCCGGCTTCAATTGCACCTAACATGGTAACTTACCCCCTAAAAACTTAATCGTATTAAAAGAATATCACACTTCTGGAATCCTGGCCTTCGCCGCTAAAACAATCGCCTTTGACAGACCCACAAAGGTACGGTAAGAGGTTTGGTCTGACAATAAAATAGCGACTCGTTCATTTCCTAATGCCTTTTGCGCCTCACCTATAAACAAATCATGACTGTTACAAATTTGTCCACCAATGACCAAAGCATCAGGTTGAAACGGTTTAATGAATAACAAAAGCATTTCCCCTAATAGCTCACCAAATCTACGAAAAACTTCTTTCTCATCTTCAAGACCGGAACGTGCAGCATCCGCAATTTCTTTTAAGCCTAAGCCAGGATGGACATTTAATTGCTTGGCAATTCGAAGGATACCTCTCATTGATAGATAGTCATCTACAATGGAATCATGGAAAGGATGGCAGTAAACCCAACCGTTTGCCGGGATATCCTCACGATTTTTTATCAATACTCCATTCTCCATAAAGGCAGACCCAGTGCCATTTCCAAGGGTTATAAACATGACGCGGTCATATTCCTTCGCTTTGCCAGTGGTCCACTCACCCAATGCAAACATATCCACATTGTTTTCAAACACAATGCGAAATGGTGCAGAAGCATGCTGTAAAAATAACTTTTGCTGCTTTAATCTTACTGTCAATTCAGTACGTAAATCCACTCCATAAAGAGATTCAAACTTATTGACTCCACTAATAAATGAGACACCTTTTTGATAATCAAATGGACCCGGAAAGGCAAAACCAATGCCATCAATAATAAAGTACTTATCTAAAATCTTTCCGATTTGCCGGCAAATAATATGTACAAAATGATTTAACAGTTCTTCACGGTCTGCATTACTTTTAGAAGGAAAATACGACTCAGTATTAGGTATGATTTCTCCGCGGGAATTTAACACCGCCCCGTTGATAAATAACCCACCCACATCAAAAGCAAGATAATAATGATTGTACATGAAAGTTCACTTCCTTTATTTCAGTATAGACACGCACGTCATTCATCGTCTATACACCCACAAGTCATCATTTTATAAAATAAAGACATCCCATTGTAAAAGGGGATCTCTATCCTTGACAATCCTTTTTGACACTTTACTATAAATAATAAGGATAAACCAGCAACGGTGTCATATTTGATGATAAAGAAATGAGAGACAGCCATGGAGTTAACTCAAAATCAATTGCAAAAAGGGATTTCCCTATTGAATCAACACGTGGTTAATATAAGGGGAATGGAAGGATCTCTGTATATACACTATTGGGGCGGAGACAAATCCCTGAAATCGAATAGGCCACATAAGCATTCTTTCTATGAAATCTGCTATATTGTAAGTGGAACAGGCGTTTATTTGGAAAATGAAACCGAATATCCATTGTCCAAAGGAACACTTTTCGTATCTCGTCCCCATTTTAACCATCAAATCATCAGCCAAAATGACCTATACATATTATTTGTTGGCTTTGAACCCATCTATGCCGAAACCACAGAGCAAGGAAAAAAATGGTTTCAGCGCTTGGCAGCGGTAGAACCGTTCCTCATAAAAAATGAGGAAGATCTTTTCATTGAATTGATGTGGAAATTGTTGATATTGCAAGCACAGCGCAGCACGAATTTTATCCATGATACCATCCTTTCCTTGAGCTGCTCACTGATTTTTTCAATCGTACAGCAATTTTTTATCGGCAATTATAAAGTGAGTGACACGAACCATCTGTCGGTATCAACCACACATATTCACAGGGCAAAATTATATATTCGTGATAACCTATCCCAGCCGCTTCGCTTAAAAGATGTAGCAGACAATTTACATATTTCAAGCCGGCATCTATCTAGATTATTTACAGAGGAATTAGGGGTTTCCTTTACGCAGTATGTCAGGAATGAAAGAATTAATCTAGCTGCCCTTCTGTTGACGACCACGGACTTATCGATAAAAGCAATCGCTTCTGAGACTGGATTTGATACTGTCCATTACTTCACCACGGTGTTCAAAGAAATCATCGGAGTCACACCTGGTGAATTTAACAAACAGCTGACAACAAATTATTAACGGCCTTCCATCAAATTGGAAGGCTTTTCATGTCCTCTTTTTGAAAAAACATGACTTCCTTATGTAAATACTTCACACCCTTCTATCGATATGATGAGTGTAGAAATTAATGAAAAATGGAGGAACTGCGTCATGTTCAATAAATATCCAGTAAACCAAGTTCGGGAGCAGCTTGAAACCAACCCGCTCACCGTTGGTTATGAATCTATTATTAACGGCATCTTATCTTTTTTAGAAAAACAGCAAAATGAAAACCCTATTCTTGCCTTAGACGGGACTCACGGTGCCGATTTTCAAGCGTTTCTTCAACCTTTAATCGCTACAATCGAAAAACAAGGTTACACGCCAATTGTCCACAGTACTGCTGGCTACTTAAAATCCGGAGAACTGCTCCGAAAGCAATTTGCGGAGAACATTACCGACAATCGCGCATTTGGATATGTAATCGAATCAGATATCTCTACCTATTTTGTTGATGATGCCCAGTCAACCCTCGCTCATTCATTACAAATAGACGAATGCGAAAAGAAAGTGGCCATCGTCTTTGGCCCAGGTGCCTATTGGCTTACAGAAGGCAAATACGATTTGTTCTATTTTCTCGACATTTCCAGAGAGGCCCAGCAGTTGGAATATAAAAAACAGCTGTTAAATTTCGGCATGACCTGGAACCGGGACGGGGTGGAAAAATATAAAATTGCTTATTTCGTAGAATGGCCGATTCTTGAAACTTACCGTAAAAAACTACTTAGCAAAATCGATGTTTACGTGGATATGAACCAGCCGAACAAACCAGTCGCCACTACCGGAACTGGGCTTAAAGAAATGATCGCGCAAATCACACGCGCACCGATGAGGGTAAAGCCTTTCTTCGCACCAGGGGTTTGGGGCGGTCAGCATCTGAAGGAAATGGTCGATTTACCAGAAGATTGGGTAAACTGCGCTTGGGGATTTGAACCCATTGCACCTGAAAACTCCATTCTGATTGGCTATCAAGATACAATCATTGAGGTACCGTTTCTCATCGTGATGGCCTATGAACACTTAACCATCATGGGAGAACGCAATGTAGGGTTGTTTGGCGACTATTTCCCTGTCCGCTTCGATTATCTGGACACAATCGATGGAGATAATCTATCGTGCCAAGTTCATCCGAAACAAGAATATGTCCGGAAGCAGTTTAATGAACTGATGACGCAGCAGGAATCCTACTACATTATGGATAAAAAGGGCGATTCAAAGGTCTATCTTGGATTAACAGAAAACTGTACGCGAGAAGGATTCCTAAATGCGGTAACAACCGCACAAGAAACAGCTGTACCAATGCCTTTCACAGACTATGTAAATGAGTTTCCTGCAGAAAAAGGCGATTTATTTCTTATTCCAACCGGGACAGTTCACTGCTCTGGAAAAGATAATCTTGTTCTTGAAATTTCATCTACTACATGGTGGTTTACGTTTAAAATCTATGATTATTTACGAAAAGACTTGGACGGAAAGCCGCGCCCAGTTAACATTGATCATGCCTTTAAGAATATTGATTTTTATAAAAAAACAGATTGGGTCAAAGAAAATTTGATCCCTGAACCACAGTTAGTCCAAGTACAAGGTGAGAATGAAGAATACTTGCTTGGACAAAGAGATGACCTCCTTTTCTACGTAAAAAGGATTCACCTTCAAACAGAATGGATGGATAACACAAACAATGAGTTTGTCATGTATAATCTCGTCGAAGGAGAACGCATCCGGATTGTTTCCAGTACGGATGAATCTATATTTGTAGAACTTGAATATGCTGAATCTTATATTCTGCCTTCTGTGCTCGGAGCCTATAAAATCATGAATCTGGGGTCCACTCCTTGTAAACTCATAAAAGCAGGAGTCTCACCTAATTGGGATGTGAGTTTCATTGAAGGCTGATGTTGTTTTTGCTTTAGATGTAGGGGGAACATATATCAAGGCTTGCGTACTCGAACAAGATAGGATTCTAGAAGAGACCATTTGTCAATTTGAGGCGCATTCACATGAAAGCCTAGAAAACATCATGACTCATTTTGTCGGCATCCTTACAGCCCTAGCAGCCAAATACAAAACGAACGCCACACTCTATCAAAAAGGACTAGGGATTGGCTTCACCTTCCCTGGTCCATTCGATTATGAGAATGGTATCAGCTATATAAAAGGACTAAATAAGTTTGAGTCCTTGTACGGCGTGAACCTCCGGGAACAATTACTCGATCGATTACGCGCGACTGAGCTTGGGCATGAGGCGAAGAATATCAAACTGATGTTTGAGAATGATGGCCGACTTTTCGGCTTAGGCGCGAGTACACTTTTTCCAGATGAACGAATCATTTGCTTGACCATCGGCACCGGACTCGGCTCCGTCTTTATTGACCATGGGAAAATCATCAAAACGGCTGAAAGCATCCCTGCTGAAGGGTATCTCTACAATCAACCCTTTAGGGATAACATGATCGACAATCATTTCTCCCGGAGAGGTATTTTAAACGCTGCAGCAGCAAAAGGAATGACCCAAGTTGGGGTAGATGTGAAAGAACTTGCAGAGATGTCCAGAAACGGAAATAGGACCGCTGCGTCCCTTTTCGCTCAATTCGGCGATGACCTTGGTGAAATGCTCCTCCCTTATATCGAGAAATTCCAGCCGCATCGAATCATTATCGGAGGACAAATCGCCAAAGCCTTTGATTTATTTCAAAACAACTTGGAAGAAAACCTGACAAGAACAAAAATAATCTCGCTTGATAACGCCTTACATTATACCTTCTTGGGCATTTCCCGAATGTTTGCATAGAAAAAAGGAAAACGATCATCGTCGTTTTCCTTTTTCTATTATTCTTCGATTTTGATCCACATGGATTGGTATGGCTGTAATGTTACAGTGTTAACAATTTCCTCTGACCCAATAATATCCAAGCCTGAAAACTCAGTATTTAGATTTACGGTATCATTTGAAACGTTAACAAGGACGACCATTTCATCACCTGTTTCTGCATTCGTTCTTTTAATGGAAAACACGCGATCATCTAAAAATAACACTTCCTGCTTAGCGTTCGGGCTAAAGGCTTTTTGACTTCTTCTCAGTTTAATGCGATTGGAAAACTCGGTGAAAATCGTATTCCGAAGGGAGTCAGCCTCTAATTCAGCTAATAACGTTTCTTTATTTAATTTCTCACGATTGATTCTTCGATTAATTCCTGATTCCTCGACACCCTGATAATAGTTTCGAGACCCTAGTAAGCTATGAATATAGATTCCTGGAACTCCAATGACGGATAATAAAATCGTGTGTGCCGCAAGAAACTTGTTTACCCTAACATCCTGTTGTTCATCAGGGTGTGTCAAGGCATCCAGGTAGTTGATATTCAACTCATAGGGGCTCTTTGTTCCATCTCCATTATCTTTAAAAGAGACAAGTCCTCCATGAGTAATCGTTTTATCAACCATGAATTGTTTCTCTTCCTCCGATAAAATTCCCTCAGTGGGCCTCATGCCAACTCCATCATGGGATGATAAGAAATTAAAGAAGGAAGTCGCATTCGTTGTAGGTTCAAGGCTTGCAGCCCACTCCGATAATTTTCGGGCATTCCCGGTATGGAAGGAGAAAAGCGTTAATGGCGGCAATGGGAATTGATAGACCATTTGCGCTTCATCATAACCATTTCCAAAATAGCTAATATTATCTTTGTGCGGTACATTGGTTTCGGTGATTAAAATCGTTCCAGGTGCACTCAGTTCCAACACTTCTCTAATTAGTTTAATGATGGCATGGGTTTCTTCAAGATGCATACAGGTAGTCCCAAGTTTTTTCCACATGAATCCGATGGCGTCGAGTCTTATGAACCTTGAACCATTCACTGCATACATATTTAATATATCAAGAATCTCTAATAATACCTTTGGATTCTCAAAATTAATATCAATTTGATCGTCACTAAACGTTGTCCAAATATGCTTTATTCCTTCATTTGTTTCAAACGGAGTCAGTAAAGGCAATGCTCTTGGGCGCGTTACTTTACTATAGTCCAAGGAAGGATCTGCCTCGATAAAATAATCTTTATACTTCTCATCACCCTTAAGATACCCTTGAAACCAATCGCTGCTTTTGGAAATGTGGTTAATAACCGCATCGAACATTAAATCAAAATCATTGGCTATGTCATTCACATCTGACCAGCTGCCTAGTTGCGGGTCGATTTCTCGATAATCCACTACCGAAAACCCATCATCGGAAGTATAGGGATAAAACGGTAAAATATGAACCGCTGATAAAGTATCCTTTGTATACTTCCCCAAAAATTCCCTTAGTGTTTGCAATGGAGCTTTTCCATCCTCTTTAATCGAGTCACCGTAGGTGATCAACATGACATCATCTTCTGTTACCCAAGGCTTCGGTGATACATTCGCGCTTGAATATTTCTCTATTAATTTTTCAATATCTTGATAGACCCCCTGGACCTTTTCACCATACAATAGCTCCAGTTTTTGGCTGATACTCTCCCTTTTTTCTAAACTTGTTTTATTCATAGTCATATGTTCCTCCATCATCTCTTTACGTTGAATATTAAAGAATAGGCTCTGTTAAACTAGTCTGTTGATTTCCGCTCCAGGCGCGAGCGGTTCGCGGGCGTGCCGGGGAGCCTCCTCGGCGCATTCGCGCCTGTGGGGTCTCCCCTGCCCCGTACTCCCGCAGGAGTCTTCGCGCCTTCCGCTCTAATCAACGAGCTTTGAAAATCAACATTGTCCTTTAACATAGCTAAAGAATAAATTGCAGGTGCCCATTAAGCTCCATGATTTTTTCTCTTCCATCTGCATATACCTTAAGAGTTAAAGGACCATTACTTTCTGCCTTCACCTTCACAGTCCCGTCTTCCTGTGGTACAGCAAGAAGATGAATCGTTTTTCCGTTAAACCAATAGCGATTGCAGCCGATTTCCCCTAAGCCAGTGTCTATTTTCCATGTAAGTTCATTGAGAGGTGCGTTCCCTCTTAGTCCTAGCCTATATTCCACAAAATACAGGACCGGTGCAATTCCGGACCAGCCAACAAAATCTTTTTTATCGGCATCACCAGCCGTAACACTATCAGGTGCGTAATTTTCCCAAATCGTTCCGGTATCTTCAAATACTTGGACGACATTTTCTAAATGATTGATGGCAATTTCTTTCGCTAATGCATCATATCCATATTTCTCAAGTCCACGAACCACCATCGTATTGGTAGGAGCCCATACCGAACCTTGCCAATAGCCGCCCAATGGATTGTATTCTTCTTCATCCGCAGCTAACGTCGGCACACGATGAACCCGGTTAAAGGTTTTTGGGTCTTCGAGCCATTCAGCTAAACGTTTTGCCTGTTCTTGATTTGCCACCTCTGCTAACAATGACCAAAAGGCAGCAACGGTTTTGATAGGAGCGCGTTCACCATCATCCGTAACATCAAAATAAAAGCCTTTGTGATCATCCCACATATATTGATTAATGGAATCTGTAAATTCCCGTGAATCACGGTCCAATCGTTCCATGTGCACAGTTATTTCATTTACTAGGTCAGCATTTTCCGATTTTGCTGAAAGGATGCGGGCCATTTCTACTAAGTTACGGGCAAACAATACCATCTCGCAGCTAATATCAACGCCGCTGCCGAGATATTTGTTTCTAGGTGAGTTATCCATACTCGCCCAGTCTGTTACAAATAATCCGTACTGGTTATATAAGTGATAACACATCGCTTCATAGTATTTAAAAAGAGGCTTCCAAACTAATTCTAAACGGTCAATATCGCCCGTATGCTGATAACTCTCCAATTCTGCCCAAGCCATAATCGGATGGTTCAAGTTATCCAGCGTTAGATAAGGAGGTACTTCTACTTCTCGTCCTAACTTTGGTTGAAGCATGTTCTCATACTTTGGCGGCTCCACACCCTGTAAACCACGATGCTTATAATGATTATGAAAAAATGAATGAAGTGGTTTCCGATCATGGTTCACCCACTTTGGGAAATCTTCGCCTGTTTCTCTGACGATTTCTCTTGGAATCTCACCATTCTCAAACTGTTTACAATAGAAATTATCTAGCGAACGGATTCCTGGGATAAAAGGATGGGCAAGATTACAAAACATCGTAATAAAGGCCGTATCCCACATAAAAATATCTGCATTAAAAGCCGCGTCGACAAAATTACTGACAAAGCCGCTCTTTTCTGTAGGAGCATACACATTTTGATAGGCAATCTCCCATGTTCGCCAATAACAATTAATTTCATTCGGGTACTTTTCACAGATTGGCTCCGGAATGAAATGGCGTGCTTCACTAAAAGGAATGATTGGTTGATCCTGATACTCTTTTTTATTAAAAAACAGTCCCCGCTGTTGTGTTTTAGAAGATTGAAATTCCATGGATATGCCTCACTTTATAAAAATTAAGAAATCCTATTAATTTACTTTTTATTAGAAGTCAGTAATTGATATTTTTCTATAGTGTTCACAATTTCACTTGCAGTAATAAGGTAAGCATATCTACTTGGATGTATAGTGTCATTTTGATCGATAAACCATTGAATCGGTGTTCCCTGATTCACTTCTTGTTGTACACGTTCATATACGTTTGCTAAAGGAAGACCTTCTTTCTTAGCAAATTCAAGAGCCGCTTTAAGGTAACGATCTGAATACTCAGCCCATTCTCTTCTTAGTTCTACATTAACATCATTATAGGTAGGGATATTCCCTAAAAAGTTTTCTTTATCAGGGGGAATGGTTACTAAAAATAATACCTTGGCTGGAGTCGTTTCTTTTATGGTTTGAACAAGCAGCCGCAATTCATTTTGATAGTTTAGAATTTGATGGCCTCCATCCAAACGATGATTATATGCAAACGACTCCACAATAACTAAATCCGGGCTAATGGCAGATAAACATTTCATATTTCCTTCTTTAAAAGGATTGGGATATTCATGAGTAATCCGATATTTTCCATATTCAGCCCGCGTTCCGCTTACACCATAATTGAGTAATTCAAACTCCAAGTCACTAAATGCAGTAGATAAACTTTCTTTTAACTCCCGCATTTCAGTACCCCAAAATGCTGTCATTGAGTCCCCTAAACAGGCAATTACTTTCTTTTTGCTCATCAATAAGCCTCCTATCCTTTTACAGAACCAGCCATGAGGCCTGTAATGAATTGTTTTTGTAGACTTATAAATATAATAACTACTGGAAGCAGAGATATTACATTCGCAGCAAGGATGTGTGACCAAGGAACAGCCACATTTTGTTGAGCCAGCATCGCTAAACGCAATGGAATCGTAAATTTATCTTCACTTTGAAGTAAAACTAACGGCATCGTGAAGGAATTCCAATTTTGTACGAACATAATAATCGTTAATGTAGTAACGGCAGGCTTAATTAATGGGAAGACCATTTGGAAGAAAATACGGAACTCTCCGCAGCCATCAATTCTTGCAGCCTCAAGTAATTCTGTCGGAACATCATCAATATATTGTTTGGTAAAAAAGATACCAAACACCGTTACAGAAAACGGTAAAATTAGCCCTGTCAAAGTATCGTACATACCCATTTTCGAAATAATAAAATATAGAGGCAGCAATAATACAGTCGGTGGAACGGTCATTGTTCCTATTAGAATAAGAAATAATGTATTTTTACCTAAAAACCGCTTCTTCGAAAATGCATAGCCAGCCATGGTAGAGAAAATGACAATTAAAACCGTTGTAGATATAGAAACAATAATGGAATTGAACATTGTTTGGCCAAAATTCAATAAATCCCATATCTGCGGGTAGTTACTCCAGACAAATTCCTTTGGCCAATAGGTTGGAGGAAATTGAGTAATCTCCGCATCACTTTTAAAGCTGCTTACGACCAACCAATAAATGGGAAGAAAAAATAAAAAACCTGTAACCCAGAGTACTATTGTTAATATTGACTTATTGTTTTTCATGTTTTCCCCTCCTATCCTAATCTTTTATCGACAATCCTTTTTTGTATTAAGGTAACGACAATGACAAAAATGAATAACAAATACGACATGGCAGCGGCAGGTCCAATTCTAAAATACTTAAAAGCTTCATTATAAATTAAGAACGGAACTGTTATAGTTGAATCCGCCGGGCCGCCTCCCGTCATAATGATAATCTCCTGGAAAATGTGCAGTGTATCAATAATTAATAAAATTGATACAACCAACGATACTCGCCCCAATAATGGCCAAGTGATCAGCCTGAATTTCTGAAACGTAGTTGCACCATCTACATCAGCAGCCTCATACAAATCCTTTGGAATATTTTGTAATCCAGCTAAATAAATCAACATGAAGTAGCCAATTTTTTCCCAACAGGTCATGATGGCTATGACCGGCATGGCCCATAGGGTGCTAGATAACCAATTCGGTCCTGTCACGCCAAAGTTTTGAAGCAATGCATTGACTAGCCCTCTGTCCCCATTAAAAAGGAACATAAAGATTAAACTGGTACTGACCACGGATATAATATAAGGAATAAAAATGACGGAACGCACAAAGTTTACGCCTTTTAACTTCTGATTCAACAAGATTGCAAGGCCTGCGGAAGCAAACATTGTGATTGGAATAAAAATAACGCCAAAGTAAAGTGTATTAAAAATAGATTTTATAAATAATGGATTATCAAGTGCCTTCTTATATTGACCAAGCCCCACAAAAGATCCGGGTACGTCAAATAAACTTGAATTTTTCAGCAGGATAGGATTAACATCCTTAAAGCTAGCTAGAAAAGACCAAATGATAGGATAAAGCAAAAATAATCCTAAAACGATAATAGTAGGCAATATAAATACATAACTGTTCAGTTCACCGATTGAACCTCGTATTTTCTTCACTGTTTACGCCCTCCTTACAAGGAGAGCACCTAAAAAATAGGTGCTCGTCTCCAAAACTTATTTGGACTGTTTAATGATGTCATTTCCTCGGTCTTCGATTTGTTTCAAGCCTTCTTCAACACTGATTTTCCCTGATACAACCTGGTTTAGTACACTTGTATAAACCTCTGTTTCAATTTGTGTCCATGCTGGAATTGGTGTTGAAATACTAGGATACTTTAATCCATCAATGAAAACATTAAACTCTGGATGATCCTTTAAATATTGCATATCCGCTAAATCTTTACGGATTGGAATACGGAATGGGTAGTATTGTCCGTTGATTTTTTCACCCTTCATGATCATTTCTTGCGCTTCTTTAGAACCAAGATATTTAATTAGTTCTACAGAGGCATCGAATTTAGCTCCCTCAACTCCGGTAGGAATACTCAACATGTAAGTCGAAACGTCTGCGCCTTTTCCTGCTGGACCTGCTGGCATGGCTGCTGTTCCTACTTCAAACGCATTTCCTGTTTTCCAAATATCTGTAACTCCCCATGGTCCTTGGAATTCCATTGCTGTTACTTGGTTGCGGAAATCAGCCATGACGCCGCCGCCATCTTTATTAGTTGTATCTGAAGGAGAGGTTTCTGCAACTAACTTCTTGTAAAATTCAAGAGCTTCTTTTCCTTCTGGTGAATTAAGTGCTATTTTATAATCGCTTCCATCCTTTTTGACTAAATCTGCGCCAGCCTGTGTCATAAACATATTAACCATCCAAGTGATATCATAGGTTTGTTTACCTACAAGCCCAAGTCCATATTGATCAATTTTTCCGTCGCCGTTCGTATCAACCGTTAATTTTTTGGCATCTGCATATAGCTCTTCCCATGTTTTTGGAGCCTCTTTAATTCCAGCCTTTTCAAATAAATCTTTATTGTAAACTAATTGAATCGTATGACCTAACCATGGAAGACCATAAACTTTCTTATCATATACAGCTTGATTCCAAGACTGCTTATAGTAATTATTTTTCTGACCGCTTAATTCTTTCGTTAAATCTGTAAATCCTTGCTGAGGTGCCAGCCCAAGTAAATCTCTGTAAGCTACTTGAATGACCTCTGGAGCTTTTCCACTTAGAATCTGTGTTAATAATTTCTGATCTCCTTGAGAACTGCCAATCAATTCTACTTTAATATTCGGATTCTTTTCTTCGAATTTATTCAAAACTTCTCGAACCGCTAAGCCTCTGTCTGAATCGCTTGGCCATGCAATTTGCATTCTAATGGAGACAGGCTCTTTTGATTTGCTTTCTTTACTTGCGGCTGAACTTTCTTTTTCTTTGCCGCAACCCAATAAACCTAAAGATAGTGTGAGGACTGCAATTACTAGCAAAATCAACTTTCTCATGAAAAAACCACCCTTACTATTATTTTTTATACACAATTAAAGCGGCAATGCTGCTTTATTGAAGATTGGAAGACTATGAAGGTATTTATATAGAGCTTCATAGGAATAATATTTTTTTGCCATTTCAAAGTTGTTTTCCGTTACATCCTTATACAGCTTTTCATCAGATAGGATTTGATTCGCTTTCAATCCTGCTGAAACTACTTTTTCATTCGGGATTTCTACTAAACCTTGATTATTAATAGTATGTGTGTCACCAAGAGATATAAATGAGAACCCTTTATCTTGAATGTCGGTCAAATAGACCGGATATTCATAAACCACCATCGGTTTTTTGGCAAAAACCGCCTCTAACAGCTGGTTCCCCCAGCCCTCTAAAATGCTAGGGTAGGTAACCAAATCCGAAAATACGTAAGCATCCCATAAGGAGTAAACCTTTTCATTATTTTCGATTCTTCTGGAATGGTCGATTTTATCATTCACAAACCTGATATCTACACCAAGACTTTCCGCCTTATTCTTTAAGTGTTCGAGATATTGCGGAGTCGATTCAGGTAACCCTGCCAAAACATATACAATTCTGCTGTTTTCACTGAACGATTTCCCATTATAAAGCTGCTTCATTTTGGTTAGATGATCGGCATTTTGCAGTTCACCTACCACTTCAATTCCAAGCTCAATCGCTTTTCTTTCCGTGATTCTAGTAGCTTGCAAAACAAGAATGTCATCTTCCCCTACATTGATCGACTTTCGAAAATCCTGGTTATACTCATCAACCTTCCAAGCGTCACCTTCAAAATGAAAAACATTTGGAACAACCGTTGCTATAATTCCTTTTCGTTTTTCCAGCTCTTCCTTAGCGATATGGTTGATGACAACATGAGTGATGTTAGCTAGATTTGGTGGAAAGTATTCCTCAAGATACTCTTGGATAAAGCTGCACGTTGGATGACTATACCGATCTCTTTCCCAATGGAAATCGTGGTGATGGGCGACAAACTTTATCCCTGATTTTTTCGCCGCATTCGTAAAAGCAATCCCCGCTGGCAATCCCCAGCCTAAAGACAAAATATTATTTGGAATCATCACGTCAATCTTTTCTTTTTCGATAAATTCCAGAAGCTTTTGCTCAATTTTTTGGGCAAACTCGAGGATTTCTTTTTTCAATGAAGCTTCGTCAGGATAATCCTTCAGGTTGTCATAAGCATTCTCTACAATGCGGTCATTAATAGGATGCTTATAGTGAAGCTCTTCAATGATAAATGAATTTGTTAACCCTTCACTGCCTGCTAAAAAGACAACCTCATGCCCCATTCGTTCAAAAATCAACTTCCATTTTTCCATTTCAAGTGAAACTCCATCGGTTTCACCAACTCGAAAGTGGGCTAACGCTATTTTCAAATGATCACCTCATTTGTATATATTTTGGCCTTCCACCGAAAACGTTTTTGGTAAAAGGCAAAAAAAATTATTTCTTACAAGGAGCCGTTGTTTCTCTAATAATTAGCTCACAAGGTACTACCACTGGGTATGGTCGATAGGCAGCGTCGTCAATGATTTTCATCAATAAACGCATCGCTTCACTACCCATTTCATACTTTGACTGTCTCACTGTCGTTAGTGCTGGCTTATGCTGAGACGCTTCTTTAATATCATCAAACCCAATAACAGAAATGTCTTCAGGTACGCGATAGCCATTTTCCATCAACGTTTCCATCACAACAAGTGCCATGCTATCACTAGCGACAAACAATGCCGTAACATCTTGATGTTTCTTTATAACGGCTTGAGTGGCTTCTTTTGTTTTTTCATCTGAGAAATACCCAAGCTTCACTAGATCAGAATCAACTTCAATTTTACCTTCGCCTAGTCCAGCTTTATAACCGTATAGCCGGTCAAAACTTAGTTTACCAATCTCATCCCCACCGATGAAGCCAATCTTTTTATGCCCCAATCCTAACAAATAGTTAACCGCTTTCTTCGCTCCTAAGTAGTTGTTTGACTCTACATAGCTGCATCTTTCACCCTCTAAAGGTAAATCAATCGCTACGCATGGGATGCCGCTTTCCTGTAATTCAAGGAGCTGTTCATTTTTCTTTTTCCCTTCCCCGGTCAAAATCAAGAATACCCCGTCAACGCCGCGTTCTCTGCAAAGTGTCGTATAGGTGGCTCTTTGTTTGTGGGAATTGGTAAAAATCAACAAGTCATATCCTGCATTGCCTGCTACCTCTCTGACAGCTGAGATTACTTCGATAAAGAACGGATGATCAAAACCAGAATTCTTTTGATCACCAAAGAAAATCCCAATGGTGTAAGAGCGCTTTTGTACTAAACTTTTGGCAGCTGCATTCGCAAAATAGTTTAATTCTTTTGCCAGCTGCATGATTTTCTCTCTTGTTTGTGGATTAACATCCTGGTAATTATTCAGTGCCCTAGAAACTGTCGATACAGATACTCCAGCTTTTCGAGCGATATCTTTAATTGAAGTCATGTTATTCACCTAAATTTCCGAAAACGTTTTTGGAACTTGGATTCATAATAACATGTGTTTGTTACCGTTTACAACTTTTTTTGAAAATATTTTTTTGTTCTTTAGAATTTGATTTCAGGTCACCCGGGAATAATGCTTTACTCCTCCCCTACTAATTCATGAACACACCATAAACCCTGCCAATTTGCTCAGCTGTCCGTCTCAAATTCATACGAGTTACTTCTGAATTCATTGCTCTATCTAAGTCAATAGGACCGCTTACAATCGTAAAATAAGCGCTTATTCCGGACTCATGCAAAGAAGGATTCCCTTCTGACACATCACCAGCAAGCGCAATTACAGGTATTCCGTGCTTCCTGGCTAGAAGCGCAATACCCGCTGGAGCTTTACCCATCGAGGTTTGTCCATCCAGCTTGCCTTCACCCGTGATAACAAGGTTCACTCCCTGAAGCTTCTCCTCCAGACGTGCCTGATCAAGGATAAGGCGTACACCGGATTCCAATTCAGCATTTAAGAACCCAGCAAAGGCTGCACCCAATCCACCTGCAGCACCTGCCCCGGAAATCCCCTGTAAATCGGTGCCGAACTGTTCCAAAACCACTTCAGCAAAATGTTTAAGAGCATTATCTAATTCCTTGACCATTTCAGGAGTGGCCCCTTTCTGTGGTCCATAAATGCAGGCCGCACCATTTTCCCCATAGAGAGGGTTATTGACATCACAAGCTACTCGAAACCTCACCTGTTTCAATATTTCAGGAACTGAACTGACATCTATTTTGACAATGCTCTTCAACTCAGCACCGCCATGACCGACATTTAAACCTTCCTTATTCAAAAATTGGTATCCTAGCGCTTGAAGCATTCCGACTCCGGCATCATTGGTGGCACTACCGCCAAGTCCAATAATTAAATCACGGCAGCCTTTATCAATCGCTTCCAAAATCATCTCTCCAACACCAAAGGATGTGGTGATAAAAGGATTCCGCTCTTCCTTCTTTAATAAAGGCAGGCCACTGGCTTCGGCAATCTCAATGACCGCTGTCACCTGATCCCCTAAAATTCCGTATCTAGCCTTCACTCGCTTACCTAATGGCCCTGTGACAACAGTATTGACAAAGCGTCCATCTGTCGCATGGACGAGAGCTTCAACCGTACCTTCCCCGCCATCGGCAATCGGCACAGTCTGAATGTTGAACGCCGCATGAGCTTGTAAAAATCCTTCTGCAATCACCTTATTTGCCTCTAAAGATGAAAGACTTCCCTTTAAGGAGTCCATCGCAACTAAAATATTCATCTTCTACCTCCTAACTAAATTGGTGGTTTTGCTTCTTTTCAGTTAAGCCTCCCCAACATGCAATATACCACACCCGGTGGTGAAACAGCCTTCATTATTTGCTATAATAATCCCACTGAGGTGAATAAACTTGCAATTTGAAGAGCGCGTCCATAAGTATGAATACAAATTAAATGATACTGATGATCAAATTATTGAATATATCGAAAAAAACAAAGAAGATTTCGTGAACCAATCCATTCAATCCTTAGCAGCCAGTCTCTATACTGTACCGAATACGATAACAAGACTATCTAAAAAACTTGGATATGATGGATTCTCACACCTCAAAAATAGTATTAAGGAAGAACTGGAATCTGCCAAAGCACCTGTTGAGGATAGTTCTTATTTTTTTATCCAGAAAACCTTCGAACTCATCGACTTGGAACGAATCGAAACGTCGGCGAAAATGCTTCATGACGCAAAGCATGTCATCTTCTTTGGTGTTGGTGACACGGCTGATTTTTGCGACATCATGGTCCGGAACCTGAGAGTAGTAGGGAAAACCTCCCAACACTTTATTCACCGCCATGAAATGGTTCACATGCTTGATCAAATGACGAAACACGATGTTTTGTTTCTCATCAGCCTATCCGGTGAAACACCGCAAATTCTCGAAATGGCTGAAATAGCGGATCAAAGAGAAATTCCGATTATTTCATTAACACACTTTACGAGGAACTCTCTTCAAGAAACTGCTGCAGTCAATCTATTTTGCTATGCACCAAAAAAAATCAAAAACGGTTACAATATTACGGACCGAACACCAGTGATGATTGTTCTGCAAACATTATCGCAATATTATTGGGACCACTTTTAAAAATGTGTACATATACACGTGAAAACGCTTAATATATAAACCACTGTGTAAAAATAAGAAGAATCGATCTTCTTATTTTTTTTTTGCTACGATAGACCCAGGAATTGAAAACACTTTCACGAAAAATAAGGAGGTAAACCATATGCAACTACAAGCACTTACCTCACCAAGCTTAATCAGTACCGGAAAAAGCTTCAGCTCTAAAAAAGAAGTTATCCAGTACTTGGTCAAGCAGCTAGGTGAAGCTGGAAAATTACATTCTGAAAAAGAATTTCTTCAATCTGTTTTCGATAGAGAAAAGATGTCACCCACAGGGTTTGAAGGCGGACTTGCTATTCCTCACGGCAAATCGACAGCCGTCAAGGAAGCCGCTTTTGCTATAGCGACCCTTAAAACCCCAGTAACAGACTGGGAAAGCATTGATCCAACAAACAAGGTACAGCTTGTTATCCTGCTTGCCATTCCAGAAAATGAGGCAGGCTCAACCCATCTTACATTGCTAGCGGAATTCGTTAGAAGATTGTCAAACGAAGAATATAAAAACAGACTGTTACATGCAAAGACAAATACAGAACTTTTCAACCAATTAGATAAAACAGAAACAGAATCTCCAAAAGCAACCGTTAAAAAATTGAACAAAACAATTTTAGCCATCACAGCCTGTCCGGCAGGAATTGCCCATACTTATATGGCAGCGGAAGCGCTAACGAAAGCCGGTAAGGAACTAGGCGTTGATGTATTTGTTGAAAAGCAAGGGGCAAACGGCATTGAAGACCGCCACACAATAGCCCTGTTGAATAAGGCGGACGCGGTTATCTTCGCCAATGACGTTGCCGTTAAAAGTGAAGAACGCTTCGCACACTTGCCAAAGGTAAAAACATCGGTCGCAGCACCACTTAGAAACGCGACAGACCTAATTCATCAAGCACTAGAAAAGGCGGAAGCGACACCGAAGAAAAAGTACAATCCAACTCAAACCGCTGAGGCTGAAGAAAGCGGTGAAAAATCATTTAAAACAGAAATTAAAGACTCAATTTTAACAGGTATTTCTTATATTATTCCCGTCATTGTTGCCGGCGGGATGACCTTAGCGGCAGCGGTATTGATTTCTCAAGCATTTGATTTACAAGACGTATATGCACAAGAAGGTTCTTGGCTATGGCTATTAAGACAGCTTGGCGGCGGACTACTTGGACAGCTAATGGTTCCGATATTAGCAGCTTATATGGCTTATGCGATTGCAGATAAACCAGCACTTGGACCTGGTTTTGCGGCTGGTGTGGCAGCCAACTTAATTGGCTCCGGATTCTTAGGCGGTATGCTCGGTGGTTTCTTAGCTGGTTTCTTCTTAAAGTTCTTAAAGAAAAAAATTCAACCAAAAGGAACATTTGCAGGCTTCATTAGCTTCTGGGTATACCCAGTTGTCGGAACACTGGTCGTCGGTTCCATCATGCTATTCGTAATTGGCAAACCACTGGCCATGATTAATCAAGGTTTAATCGACTGGCTCGGCAGTTTATCTGGTGCGAACGCCCTCATTTTAGGAGCGATTCTTGGCGCAATGGTTTCTTTTGACCTAGGCGGCCCAGTCAATAAAGCAGCTTATACCTTCTGTATCGGCGCAATGGCAAGTGGAAACTTCATTCCTTACGCTGCCTTTGCTTCTGTAAAAATGGTATCAGCTTTCTCGGTAACAGGCGCAACTATTATCGGCAAACGGTACTTTACGAAACAAGAACAAGAAATTGGCAAACAAACATGGCTTTTAGGTTTAGCAGGTATCACCGAAGGGGCAATTCCATTTATGATCAATGATCCATTACGCGTAATTCCATCCTTAATTGCAGGTTCTGCAGTAACAGGTGCGATTGTCGCTTACTTTAATATCGGATTAAACGTTCCTGGCGCAGGAATTTTCTCCCTAGCTTTATTAAAAGGACAACCAGCTCTACTTGCTGCAAGCATTTGGCTTGGTGCAGCCTTAATCGGAGCCCTAATTTCAATGGTCCTATTAATTGCAACCCGAAAAAATAAGCTAAAAAAAGAAAACAAAGAGATTTCAGCTGCAAAAGCAGCTTAGAAAGGGTAGTTTTTTTAAAAAAAGGGATTGGTTTTCCAATCAAAAGCAGTTTATCTGCGAAAATTTAGGATTTATCTGCGAAAACTAGTCATTTATCTGCGAAAAGATACAATTTATCTGCGAAAAAATCGATTTTATCTGCGAAACGGAATTTCAATCAGTAAAGATCACAACAAAAACATATGGTACCTAGAGAACAACTCGCTAGGTACCATTGATATTTGGAGGACATCATGAAAAAAGTTCATATCGTACCCCATATGCATTGGGACAGAGAGTGGTACTTTTCAACCGAAGAGTCTCGAATTTTACTTGTTAACAACATGGAAGAAATCATGGAAATGCTCGAAAACAATCCAGACTACCCTTACTACGTATTGGATGGCCAAACTTCGATCCTTGAAGACTACTTTGCTGTAAAACCAGAAAATAAAGAGCGCGTAAAAAAACTCGTCCAAGATGGCAAACTCATTATCGGCCCCTGGTATACGCAAACAGATGAAATGGTCGTTGGCGGCGAATCCATCGTCCGCAACTTACTTTACGGATTAAAGGATACCGAGGAATTTGGCCAGCCAATGATGATTGGCTACCTTCCCGATTCTTTTGGCCAATCCTCCCAAATGCCGCAAATTCTAAATGGATTTGATATTAAGTACTCTATTTTCTGGCGCGGAACATCCGAACGCCATGGCACGGACAAGACTGAATTCTACTGGGAAAGCGATGACGGCTCAAAAGTGTTAGTACAGCTATTCCCGCTAGGCTATGCGATCGGAAAATATCTGCCAGAGGATGAGGAAAAACTACAAGAACGAATCGACAAATATTTTACCGTTCTGGACCGCGGCGCAACAACAGAAAACATTATCCTGCCGAATGGCCATGACCAAATGCCAATTCAAAAAAATATCTTTACCATTATGGAAAAACTGCAAAAGCTTTACCCAGACCGCGAATTTTTCCTAAGCAAATACGAAAATGTTTTTGCAGAACTTGAAAAAAATCAAACTCTGCCAACCATTCAAGGTGAATTTTTGGATGGAAAATACATGCGTGTTCACAGAAGTATCTATTCTACCCGAATGGATATTAAAGCAGCGAACGCCCGAATCGAAAATAAACTCACGAATATCCTGGAGCCACTAGCTTCCATTGCTTATTCGCTAGGCTTCGAATACCATCATGGCTTGATCGAGTTAATCTGGAAAGAAATCATGAAAAACCATGCCCATGACAGTATTGGCTGCTGCTGCTCCGATAAGGTGCATCGTGAGATTATGAATCGATTCTTCCTTGCAGAGGAAAAGACCGATCAACTAATTGAATTTTATAAGCGGAAAATCACGGATTCCATTGATACTGACCGAAATGATGACCGCTTAACAGCGTTTAATCTACTGCCATATGAGCGTAAAGATGTAGTGACCACTACAGTTGTTTCAAAACTGAATTCCTTTACTCTCGAAGATTCAGACGGAAACTCCATTCCTTTTGAGGTATTGGAAAAAGAAATCCTGGATCCAGGCCTAATTGACCGTCAAATCGTTCACTACGGAAACTATGATCCATTTTTCCAATATACCGTTCAATTAAAAGATTTGATTCCAGCAATGGGCTATAAAACATACTTTGTCGTTAACGCTGAGACAAATATGTCCAATACCCTACTGGAAAAAGAAATGGTAGAAACGGACTTTTATACTATTTCTGTAAATCCAAACGGCACGCTAAAGATATACGATAAACAGCTTGAAAAAGAATTCAACAATGTGCTGCTATTAGAAAACGGCGGCGATGATGGAGACGAATATGACTTCTCTCCTCTGTTAGATGAAAAACTTATTTATAGTGAAAATGCCCAGGCTGAAATAAAAATGACACAAAATCAGTATGAAGCCCAAATTGACATTCAGGTTAAGCTTGATGTCCCTGGCGATTTAGAAAATCGAAAAATGAATAAAGTCGATCGCTATGTTGATGTTCACTGGAAGGTAACCATTCCAAACCATCAGCCAATTATTAAAATTGATGCAGAAATAGACAATCAGGCGAACGACCACCGTCTCCGCACCTTGATTCCGACTGGCATAGCCGCTTCCTTCTCGGTATCTGACAACCAATTTGGTTTCATTAAGCGAGATGTCTATGATTCGGCGATGGAATATTGGGAAAAAGAAAATTGGGATGAGCGTCCGGATTCCATTTATCCAATGCTGTCATTCGTCGGCCTGTCTGATGAGGAACATGGTGTAAGTGTTCTAACCAACAGCACAAGAGAATATGAAATTGTCGGGGAGAATTATGATACAATCGCGATTACGCTATTCCGCAGTGTTGGATTTTTAGGAAAAGAGGAAATGCTAAGAAGACCAGGGCGTCCATCCGGAATTAAACTGCCGACACCTGACTCGCAAATGATTGGGAAACTCAAACTAGATTTTGCGATTACAACACATAAGCTCTCAACAACTAAAGCAAACATCGGTAGAATGGCAAAGGAATATACGACACCGATCCAAACCTATAATAAGATTCCGTATAATGCTATGAAGTTAAATGCGTCTGGTGTAAAAACACCATTATCTTTTAGCTTCCTGAATGAAACAAGCCCTGCTGCGGTTTTAAGCACACTGAAAAAAGCAGAAAAGGAAGACCGCTTCGTTCTCCGCTTCTTCAACCCGACTGAAGCAGATACGCAAGCAGCATTTACAGTGAATCGTTCTGTTGACCATGTACAGGAAGGAAACTTGCACGAAAAAACGATTGCCTCATTAGCATTGGACAACAATCAATTTAGTGTCCCATTAAAGCGCAACCAAGTAAAAACTGTTTTATTTTAACAAAAAAAGCCTAGTCCTTCTAATTCTCGAAGGATTAGGCCTTTTTATTTATCCAAATCAGGTACCCTTTATCACCTAATTAACTAGTATTTGACAACTAGCAAACTTAGCACAAAGACCTTAGCCCCTATAGTGTTGCGTAACCATCTTTCAATAGTCTTCTAGGCACCAGTTGGCCGAAAAAGGATGGCAGGACCTGACGTTGCCTTTTAGACATTAACCCATGCGGATTTGTACGTTTTTGGTCATGCTCCAATGGACACTGATTATATTATTTCAAAGGTTAAGCAAATGAAAAAAATCAATAGGGACAAGCGTATCCTTTTGAAATAGTATGAATATACAAAGTCTATAAATGACAAACTTCGCCCATTCTCCCCTATTTTCCCCTTCAATTAAACGCTTGATTAGAATTGCCGCATTCCTTGAAACGTAAGTATCCTCACCACCAAACGTATAGAAAATTTGTTGAAATTTGTATGAAAATTAATCCCTATCCCAACATTGCGAGTTTTTCCTTTTAAAAGGACAAATATCGACCATTTTTCGTATCTGATATACTAAATAATCGTTTGATTAAATAGAAGGAAATCACTGCTATTTGATTCTTCTATTTTTCTTCTTTTCCTACACTAGTCAAACGTTTGATTAAAAAGTGCTACAGCCTATCTCCTATGGGCTTTTTCCATGTAGTAAGGTGAAAAGATTGTCGATTTCCCCCTTAAAAAGATGCCCTTTTTCCTACTATCACATTTCTTTGCGGAGCGTGTATCGCCGCCCAATATACGTTACCCAAATTGTTCTATCCTTTAGAATGTTGCTTTTTTATCACTACTATTGCAGGAGTATAATTAGGTAGTTCCCGAAAAACTTCTGGAAAATACTAAGGTTTTGGAATGGGAATTTCTAACGTATCCACTTTTGAACCATCTTTCGTTGAAAATACATATAGTTCCAATTTGATGTCATTCGTAGTTACTAACTGTTTTGCAAAAGTGATTTCAAATTCTCCCCAGGCAGGTGCACCATCTGTTTGGTATTTATTTTCGAGCAGCACTTTTTCTCCGTCATAAAGAGCATAATGGAACACGCCTTCAAAAACTTGGGCCTTCCCTGTTACAATGATTCGAGTTATTCAACTGATAAAAGGCAATTAAAAAAGCGTATCTGCATTTTCCGGATACGCACACGATTGTTTAAAAGAGCAAAAACATACGGTATTTTCCTATTTGAAATGCCGTGTGTTTCTCCGTGTCATTTTAATGATTATACCTCTTCTATAAACCCGTTAATAAATACCAAGCTTTTTGTTATTTTTCCTCCGTATCCAATTGCAAGTTACTATAAAAGATAAATAATTCGTTTAAGATAAATTCAGCGGAATATCGTTTTGGATCTTGTAAGTGTAAATCAAATAGTATCTTGGTAACGGTTCCTAATGATAATTGTTTCAATTCCTTTTCGTTCATTAGATAGGATTGATAATTTGTCATCGGTCGTTCCCCCTAATTGTTATATTCCCCCCCAGAGTACAAAACTCATTAAGTCATTTACTATTTGTTCATCTCTTCCAAAGGAAAATGCTTACATATTCAAATTTGAATAGAATGAGTACAAAAAGTTTCATATAAAATTGAGGATAATTGATTTCCTTCGCTTCATGCAAAATCAATAACCTTGTAATTTTTATGTGATACAACTGTTCTATTTCCTCCAAAATCCAATTCCGTCCTATTTACGGTTATATTTACAATCACTGAATTTTCCTTGACCTTCTCAACGACCCCTTGGATTCCATTCTTAAAAAGGATATGTTCCCCTATTTCTGCGAGCTTCTTTGCCTTGAAATTCATTTTATTCCCTCCAATCTAAAAAATACATTAAGCCTTTTACTTTATCATTCTTAAATTCAAAGCCTGTTGTTGCTTGATTTTTTTATGACCTTCGTAATAGAGAATCCCTTCAAATATTTGCAGATGAACCTTATCACCTCATGATTTGCCGGGCCTTGACTCCCTTTAAAATAGCCACTTTTTATCATTCGTAATGGCTTAATGAGGGCCTTACAGATAAATACCTCTAAATCCTTTTTGAAGTCCCTCCTTAAAAATTTTAGAATACCTTGTGAACTTTTTTCTTTATTTTCATGTATTTCTGATTGAAGTTTTTTCTTGAAAAAAGTGAAAATGTCCATCATTCTTTTCTTCAATTTCAGTTGCTTCCCATTGTTCAATCCATTTATATAACGATGCAAGATATAAGGACCTGCCTCCTCCAATATGATCAATAGGACGAAAATTAGAGAAATAACAATTAGCCAAATCGACATTTAAACAACTCCTTTTATGGATAATGAAACCAATTTGAATGAAGTCCAAAACAAAGAAACATAGATAACTATTTTAATTTCTCTCCTAAACTAGGTCCTATAATTATAGTAATAAAATTATAAAATTAGAATATGTAAAATGTAGTGTTTATTCCGAAAAAACAAAATCTTAAGGAGAAAATACCTAGAAGAAAGCCACAGTGACGGTTCTCATGGTTTTGGATGGGAAAGTCAATTTGTCAAACAACGGACAAAAACCAGAGGAACCGTCCCCTGGTCTCATTCATTGCATATCACGAATCTAAAAATTCAGGTGTGCCGAAATTGTTGCGATCGAATCATCGCGATCCCTAACCTTCAATTAAGATGTATCAGGAAAGTCAATTCGTCCAACAACGAACAAAAAAACATTGGATCCTTCCTCTTACAAACCCTCAAGAATTGTCCACATGGTCATCTTACAGCATAGAGTTCCAATATTCTAAGGATGCTTCATAACACAAAAAAGCCGTGAGAACCGTCCCCATGGTCCTTGTCTATTTTTGTCTTCTTTTATCTTGTTTTATCGAATCTATTCCATATTAGGTATAGAATGCTATAATTCATCTCAATTAAAATCAGTTTGCTGATAGTTTACGAGGTGACACATGCAATGAGACTTGAACAATTTGAAGAGGCTATAAATGAGAAAAAGGTCGAGATGATTAAATTAGGAATGAGAAAAGGACTTCAAAATGAAGAAACCATCTATTGCAGCCAAGAACTAGACAAACTGCTTAACGATTATAATCGGTTATTAATGGAGGATAAACATTCTAAACCAATAAATCCTTACGTTGACTTATCCTCTATAATTCTTAAACACCTACAAAGGATTTTATCGATTCATCACAGATATTTTTTTATTAATTGAAAACACCACAGAGCACCACAGTGACCGTTCTCATGGTTCAAAAAAACCATGAGAACCGTTACCTTGGTCTGTTTATTTGTTCGAGTTATCATGTGGAACAATAATTTCTTGGGATTTGATAACGGAATTTCCAGCTTGATCATATGCTTTATAGGTTACAGTATAGAGATTTGCACTATTCGTTAAGGGAGCTCTAACAAAAGCACTGCTATCGAAACCAACAATTCCAATGTGGTTTCCGTTCCCAATCACTCAATTTTGGACTCCATATGATCCTTTATCAAGGACGTCAATAAATTTATTTGCTGCTGCTATTAAATTAGTGAATGGTATGCCCTGCATACTTCCCGATGTATCCAAAACAAGTTCCACATCGACAGGATTCTGGGTAATTCCGTTTTGTCCAGTAAGATTCATTGTCACTGTAGTGGATTGTCCGCAATATAGCATCCGGTGAAACACTTATATTTCCAGTTACACTTCAGGAAGCTGCAACCGCTGGAACTTCGGCATTAATCAAAGACAAGGAAGTCGTCAACAACAAAGCTAAGCTGCATTGTAATGAACGGCGCATTAAAGCAATGGGAGGTTTTTTCATCTTTTTGCCCCTTTCAAGTAAAGTTAATAAAAGTTAATCTTGCTGAACCATCGATGATACAATAACCAATACCAACTTTTCCTCCTCTTAGCAAATCAAAGAGGCTAGTTCTCTTTGGCTTCCCTTTGGCTTCACAGAATTCTTCCCGCTTGATTTAATCTTCTTTAAGGAACCATTTAACTTTTTTAATGATTTGATTACACCTACACACTTACACCTCACTCCCAAACTACTCCTCAACCGTCAACTCTTCTCTTTCATGTCTACTATTCTTGTAACTTCCAATATACCTTTTCACTTGTTTTGAGATCATAAAAAAAGGACTCCTTAATATTGCCAATGATTTGGCAATATTAAGGAGTCCTTTTCTAATTGGATTTCATATTAATAGAGTGATAACTACTTCTCTTACCACATCTAATGCACTCATGAGTATAATAACTGTATTTATGATGTCTTCGTAAAAAACAAATAATAGATTTTAATTTCATTTGGTCATCACTCCTTTAAATAACGTCACGGGGACGGTTCTTTTGGGTCAATCGGAAGTTTTGCGCGCGAAAAGGCCCGACTAGTGGATTGGAGCTAGTCGGGCCTTTGTGTAATTTTAGGGGTAGGATTTTTTCGCAAAATGGATGATTGCCCAAGAGCCATCGCGGGGTGATTTCGTTCTTCCCATGGGCTCCATAACCCGATTCACCTTAAGGAATGTCTAACAATACAATACGCCCTCACAAACATTACGATTTTCTCGTACAAGTTCATGTTTCGGCAAATCTTGTCTAATAATGTTTTCAAATGAATCATAGACGATATCATTTTTTAACAACAGACTACCAGATACAGCAATCTTCATTTGAGAATGTAAAGAATTCGGAATAGTTAATGCTCTCTTTACAAGCTGAGCTAATTTTTCTCCAGCTTCGCGTAAAATGGATATAGCAGGTTCACAATTTTTTTGTGCAGCATCATAAACGAGTTCTGATATTTTAGCCATTTCTTGTTTAGAGGCTGAGTAAACAAAGCTTTTAATATCAGACATGCTCTGGCCTTCAATCGAGTTTAGAATTGCCTGTGTTAATACATCATTGTTATTTTTTATTTCCAATTGAAACATGACAAATTGTAAGGCCTTTTTACTGATCCAATATCCGCTTCCTTCATCCCCCAATAAATACCCCCAGCCACCAGTACGCCATTCTTCACCATTATATCGTCCTAAAGCAATCGAACCAGTTCCTGCGATGACTAAAATGCCATCTTTCCCTTTAAGAAGTGCAGTATGGGCAAGTTGCGCATCATCAATCACAGTAAGCTTGCAATTTAAGGTTTCCACGAGATGAACTTTTATTTGTTGACAAAACTCCTTTGAATGGGCACCTGAGGCTCCTAAGAGAATCCGTTCAGGTTGAATCCCGCCCATCTGTTCTATACATAATTGGATTGACTTTCGAACCTGGTCGATGCTGCCTTGATATTGAACGGAGAAATTAGCAGGCCCAGTTTGAACTGAAAAGAGGGTCTTCCCCGTTGTGAGATCAAATGAAGTGGCCTTTGTTTTTGTACCTCCCCCATCGATTCCGATCATATATGTCATGTTTCATTCCCCACCGTCATCTATGAATTTTCATAAAAAAATCTCTTTTTCCTATATTTAATGCTTTCTGTTAAAAAACCAATGGCTTCTCTTGTCTCATCTATATGCCTTAGTGTTTTCTCGTATTGTTGAGAGGCAACAGACATAAAAAGAATATCCATCACATGCAATTGGGCGATTCGTGAAGAAGTTGCTCCACTTCGGAAGGCTGCTTCTTTTGTTTTTGAAGTATAAAGCCGAATGTCTGCTTGTTCAGAAACCAAAGAAGGGCCGTATTTTGTTAAACTTATGGTTTGTGCTCCTTTTCGGTTCGCCAGCTCTAGAATTTTTACCACCTCAAATGTATTGCCGGAAAAAGAAATTCCAAAAACTACGTCATCCTTATGGGTAATAGCCGCTAAAGATGCTGCCATATGGAAATCTGAGAATGCTGTGGCTGATTTATCAATTCTCATAAATTTTTGCTGAGCATCCTGCGCAATAATGCTGGAGGCACCGACACCAAAAAAATGAATGGTACGCGCATTTTGCAATACAGTAACGGCTCTCGATAATTCATCCGGACTTATTAGTTCAGCCGTTTCTTTTATCGCTTGAATGCTGTTGCTCGTCATTTTCTCAATAATCGAAAAGGGGGATTCATCCAGATCGATATCCCGAAATCCTTGAACTGCAGCCTTTTGTAAATCACCGGCTATTCGTAACTTTAAATCTTGAAAACCTTTTAAATCCAATGATTTACATAGTCGAATGACAGCTGCTCCACTGGTAAAACTTCTTTTCCCAATTTCATGTGTGGTTAGTGAAAGGGCCTCTTGCGGATTTTCTAAAATGTATGTGGCTATTTTTTTCTCAGATGGAGGCAGTATCGGAAGCAACTCTGAAAGCCTTACTAGTCCGCCAGTCATAAAAGACATATTCATCAACTCTTTCTTTTCATCGTTTAAATTGCAAATTGAAACACAGCGGCTTGACATGAAAATTTTCAGACCCCGTGCTGGTTTATGTATAGAAAAATTTGCATCCATTTTTAATCAATTGTGAAGATGATAAAACCTGTATAGATAAGGCTTCTATACAGGTTTCAGTAACCTTAAACGTGATTTATTAAGATGGAGTTGCTGTTAAAGCCTCATAAATGCCAGTAACCACACTGCCATATTTTCCGGTGTTGAACACATCCCCAGCAAAAGTGTTTGGAGCTTTTATTGGATCTACAACGGATGAATGCTTTTTATTGGTCAGTAAAGCAATAGCTAAATTTTTTTCGAAATCAATAATAGTAACTGTCCCTGTCCAGCCTGTGTGTCCAACTGCTGTCTCGCTTGCATGCGGACCAAACATCCACGTCATGCTGCTATTACCGTTTCTTCTCCACCCGAGTCCATACGTTGGATTTGTTTCAGATGGACGGACGAAAGTATGAATGGTTTGCTGATCAAATACTTTCTCTTTCCCATATCCGCCCCCATTTAACATCACTTGCAATAACACAGCTAAGTCGTCTGTGGTAGAGAAAAGTCCTGCATGTCCAGAAATACCATCCATCGA
The DNA here is from genome assembly GCF_050477905.1 of Neobacillus pocheonensis. Classification (NCBI taxonomy): domain Bacteria; kingdom Bacillati; phylum Bacillota; class Bacilli; order Caryophanales; family Bacillaceae; genus Neobacillus; species Neobacillus pocheonensis. The sequence continues at coordinate 99,706 of NZ_JBCNAD010000045.1, forward strand.
ATAGAATGCTTTTTCATCATGTACTTCCCCTTGTAAGGTGTATGTCCGCATATTTGGAAAATTTATGACTCCGTCACGAGTATTGCCCAATAATTCAGTTGCAGCAAAGTCCTTTTGTTTAAAACCTTTTTGAAGAGGATTAAACATGGTATGCATAAGGCCTAGTGGCCTGTAAATGTTATTTTCAACATAATCGTCAAGCAATTGTCCGGTCACTTTTTCAACAATATATCCTAATAGCATATAATCCACATCACTATATATGTTCTTTGTGCCTGGTTCATATTGCAGAGGTGTTCTAGATAACATTTTCAGCGTCCTATCGCGATCTTGCGAATAAAGCCTACCAGCTGCAGTGGGATGATGATATTGAGGATCAGCTTGAAAACCCGCACTGTGATGCAGGATGTCGATAAGACGCAGCCTATCCTTTCCTTTGATCTTGTCTTCCGGCTCATCCTTAAAGTCAGGTATATATTGCCGCACCCGGGCATCTAAATCGATTTTCCCTTCGCTAACAAGCTTTTGCAGCGAGTAATTGGTTGCATACATTTTGGTGTTTGAGGCCAAGTCGAACATGGTATCGGCTTTTATTTTCTCAGCATGACTCATTGGCATCAGGCCGTCATATTTTTTCGAATACCCATAAGCCGTGTTCTTTACCACTTTTCCATCTTTGATAATCAGTAAAGCAGCGCCTGGAAACCCATTGTCGACATCTTGCTGAATCCATTCATCAACCTGTTTCAGTTTCTCTGAGGAAAATCCAACTTCTTCAGGATGTTTCGCCTTGCTCAACACTGGAAAGGGATCTCTATATTTCGCTTGCATCATCACATTCGACTCTGTAGAAACAGATTCCTTCGTCGATTATCTTTGTGTAAGGCTGACAGGCCAGGCTGTAGAAAGAGTTGTTGCTGTGAATACTGTGGGCAATTCGGGTCAATTTAGTTCTCCTCCCCCAAAAATCGATTTCAATAAACCGGACGCTATTCTTCCAAGTGAGAGCCAAAAACAAATCAAGAAAATGGAAACGCTGTCAAAAAAGCAACAACCTCAGTTAGCAGCGTTTTATTTTTAAGGATTTCAATTGGACTGAAGATTTGTCTTGATGAATAAAACTATATTTCATCATTTACACAATTTAAATTAATAGAAAATTTCAAATATTATTATAGATTTAAGATTCGTAGTTTGTAAAGTTTAATTTTCACAAATAAAAGGCTTATGCTCGATGGCCGGTTTGACGTAGATTGCGCACATCCAAAAGGTACAGGGCGCGTTTCTGGTCAAGCAAGCATAGAAATATTTTTTGAAAATTAATATTGATTTAAAAATTCAGATTGTTATAATAATTCCATGAAATAATATTTTACACAAGAGAGGTGAAATCCATGTTAGAATCCCTAACGACCGAGAAATCTAATCTCCAAACCATGCATCTCGATACCATGAACACTCACGATATCTTGTCTATCATGAATGATGAAGACGCCAGTGTTCCTACGGTCATCCGCGGCCAAATTCTCCAGATTGAAAGATTGGTGCAACGTGTCATCTCGTCTTTTCAAACAGGTGGAAGATTGATATACGTCGGTGCGGGCACGAGCGGCCGTCTTGGTATTTTGGATGCGGCAGAATGTCCTCCTACCTTCAGTACCCCGCCTGAGATGGTCCAAGGATTAATCGCAGGCGGTATCAGTGCGATCCAAGTGGCCGTTGAAGGTGCTGAAGATAACGAAGCAATGGGCAGGCACGATTTGCACGCGCTTACTATTACATCGAAAGATACCATAATCGGGATCGCCGCAAGCGGCCGTACACCGTATGTGGTTGGGGCGATGCGATACGCCAAAGAAATCGGCGCATCGACAGGTAGTATTTCCTGCAACAAAGACGCTGTCATCAGTCAATACGCTGATGTCGCGATTGAAATCGTAACGGGTCCAGAGGTGCTGACAGGCTCAACGCGCTTGAAAGCGGGAACGGCTCAAAAATTAGTATTGAACATGATATCGACCGCATCCATGATCGGGATCGGGAAGGTTTACAAAAATCTCATGGTGGATATGAAGCCGACGAACCAAAAGCTCGTGGAACGTTCAAAACGTATCATCATGGATGCGACAGAAGTCGATTACGAAACGGCTTCCCGTACATTCGAGGAAGCAGATCAACACGTCAAAACGGCCATTGTGATGATCTTGGCGAACTGTGATGCAGCGTCGGCGAGAGAAAAACTAGCCGAACATGGCGGATGGATCCGAAAAAGCGTACATACAAAGTAAAACAGCAGAGTCTTTCCGTTTGTTGGGAATCTATCTTTTAATCAAATATCGTACGATTCATGACAGAAGTCATGGATAAAAAAGGAGGACATGAGATGAAAAAGGGTTGGAAAATGTTAGCGGCATCAGTATTTGCGGGCACGTTGATTCTTTCAGGCTGTTCTAGCAAAACCGAAGAGAAAACAACAGGTAAGAGTACGGATTCAAAGCAAGAAGAAGTGACACTCTCCATGGGAAGCTGGCGTACGGAGGATACAGAGGCATACAAAACGGTTATTGCTGAGTTTAACAAAAAGTATCCGAACATTCATATCGAATTCAAGCCTTCGAAAAACACAGAATACAACACCCTACTGAATACGGCGTTACAAAGCGGAGAAGGTCCGGACTTAATTCACTTGCGTCCATATGGAAGCGGCATCTCACTTGGTGATGAAGGGTTTTTAGAGCCGTTGAATGGTCTGAAAGGACTCGATACGTTTGATAAAGAACTGCTGCAGGCGTCACAAAGCAAGGACGGTAAACAATACGGGGTGCCGCTCAATATCTCCACGACACAAATTTTCTACAACAAAGCCATTTTCAAAAAGTACAACCTTGACGTGCCAAAAACGTGGGATGAATTCATAAAAGTGGCTGATACATTAAAATCCAAAAAAGTGACACCAATCGCTTACGGTACAAAAGAATCTTGGCTGCTATCCTTGCTTCATGGCATGGTAGGTCCTGGTCAATTTGGCGGACAGGCGACAATTGATGACCTCGTAAGCGGCAAAAAACAATTGAATGATCCGTCCATCGTTAAGAGCTTTGAAGTATTGAAAGACTTAGACAAATACTTCCCTGAAAACTCCCAAGGTTTAGGAATGGATGATATTCGTACCTTGTTTGCAACAGAGCAAGCAGCCATGCTTCCAATGGGCAGCTGGGAAATTCAACAAATCCGCAGCTTAAATCCGGATCTTGATTTTGGTTTCTTCCCAATCCCATCCGCAACAGGCGGCAAACCGACTGTCACTCGCTGGGTGGACGGCAGTTATGCATTGAATGCGAAATCCAAGCATAAGGAAGAAGCGAAAAAGTTCTTGGAATTTATGACAACGAAAGAATTTGGTAACAAATTCGCAAATGAGTTCAAGATGATTTCCGCTGTACCTGGTGTATCCTCAGACGATAAGTTGGTAGATTCCTTGACAAAAGCGGCAAACAGCGACGCAGTGCCGTACTTCTGGCTGGTGAATTTTGCACTTGGAGAACCATCTACAAAAGGGACTTTAGAAACAGAATTACAAGGTATGTACCTTGATAAAACAACACCGGCTGATGTAGCAGCAAAAGTAAAGGCTAGTGCTGATACATGGTTTAAGCCGCAGAACTAGGTGAACTCGATGACGAGCCCTGGAAAATTAACCATTCATACGAAAACCGTCTTGACTGCGAAGAAAAAGAGGGGGAACAGGTGGATTCTTCACCTGTTCCCTCTTCCTGCATTACTTGTCTATAGTGTGTTTGTGGTATACCCGCTGTTTGCGGCGTTCAGTTATAGCTTCTTTTCCTGGAAGGGGTTTTCAAAAGGCGCATTTATCGGGCTTGAAAACTTTCGTAGATTATTTGTGACAGAGCCATTCAGCGGTTTGTTCTGGAATGCTTTACAGCACAATCTTTTGTACTTCGGTATTGAAATGGTTGTCCAAAACGGCATCGGGTTTCTGCTTGCCTATGCGTTATATAAACGGATTCGAGGAACGGGATTCTTCAAAATTGCGTTTTTCTTACCACGCCTGTTATCGGTGATCGTAGTCGGTTTCTTATGGAAACTCATATTAAATCCAAATTTCGGGACGCTGAACAAATTTTTGGATTTGGTTGGGCTTTCATCCTGGAAGCATGCCTGGCTTGGTGAACCAGAAACCGCTCTCATCACGATCATTTTGGTGAACTGCTGGTTCGGCATCGGGTTCGCGACCTTGATATTCTTGGCGGGGTTACAAAATATCCCTGCAGAACTAGTGGAGGCCGCAAAATTAGACGGTGCGACAGGATGGACCTTATTACGAAAAATTATTATCCCATTAGTCATGCCGAGCATCACCATCATGACCGTCCTGACATTCATTCAATCGTTTGAAGCGTTTGAACTTGTGTATGCGATGCAAGGATCGATGGGTGAACCGTATTATTCGACAGATACCCTGGCTGTTTATTTTTACCGTTTGGCTTTTGGCAGCGGTTCGGGTGCGGACAGCTCCGCGCTGGGTCTTGGGTCTGCATTGGCAGTGGTTCTGTTTGCGATGATCGCGCTGATTACAGCGTTATTAATGAAGTTTATGCGTCGCTTTGAAGTTGAACAATAGGAGGGGTTACAGTGAAATCATCATGGTCATCTCGAGTAATATGGTACCTGGCCGCAGTCATCTTTGCCTTACTGGCCCTGTATCCGTTGTTGTTAATGTTCTTAAGTTCGTTCAAGACAACCATTGAAATCTTCAAGAATCCGTTTGCCATGCCGTCCGCATGGAGTTTGGATACTTATAAGAAATTATTGGACCAAGTCCCATTCGGATCCTATTTTACGAACAGCATTATCGTGAGTGTGGCAAGTGTGTTGCTCGTGATTCTATTCGGTTCAATGGCCTCTTTTTATATTGCACGTTTCTCCTTCAAGTGGAATGGAGGACTTTTGTTCTTCTTCCTGCTCGGGATGATGATACCCATCAAGCTTGGGATTGTCCCATTGTATATGTTAATGAAAAACTTGGGATTGACGAACAACTTGCTGTCTTTGATTTGTATGTACACGGCAACTGGGCTGCCCCTTGCCGTTCTGATATTAACGAGTTTCTTTAAAACACTGCCGCATGAGCTCGAAGAAGCAGCGCGTATCGACGGTGCCGGCGATTTTAGGATCCTCCGAAGTATCATTTTTCCATTAATGCGTCCTGTCTTGGGTACCGTGATGATCGTAAACTTTATCGGTGCCTGGAATGATTTTTTCTTCCCGCTCATCTTCATCACCGATGATGCCAAGAAAACCATTCCGATTGGCATGTTATCCTTGTTTGGAGAACATTCTGCGGACTGGAGCACCTTGTTTGCAGGACTAACCCTGTCGTCTCTGCCGATGATTCTCCTATTCTTCTTCGCTTCGAGGCAGTTCATGGAGGGGCTCACAGCAGGCGCAGTCAAGTAGAACACCACATACAACCACGGGGACGGTTCTAATGGTTTCATATGGCATTATTTTAAGCCACAAGAACCGTCCCCATGGTCTTGCGCGTATTCAAAGGTTGATGGAGAAATATGAATTTAATGTTCCTTGCATAAAAAATCTGGTTCGCGTAAAAACAGTATTTTTCTACATATACTCTGTGGACAAACTCGAGGGTTTTATGTAGAACCATATTATGAAACAAGATTATTCGGGCGGTGACAGTGAATTAGAATTATGCACAGGCACCATTATTAAGTGTTTTTTATTCCTAGTTAATACAAAAAAGGGGTTAAATGGATGCTAATTAAAACAATAAGGCATTGGGAAGTCATACCTACACAAAAAAAAGGCGATGACACTCAGCCATCACCTTACATTTGTATGGATAATTCACATATAACACCAGTGGTTGATTTACTAATATTATTTTAAATGATCACAATCAATCATCAGAAATTATTTTTGTTCCTATCTTCCCAAGTAATATTAGGTTCTGATGGATGAGGATCATTTTTCAACAAGAAAAGCTGCAAGCCTGCTAAATCATCAGTATTGATAAAATCCACACCCGCATTTAAAAGTTCCTTCCATACTGCATCTCTTTCTGGAGATGCGCTGTCGGGAGTCGCCCAAAAACGGACTTTCTGACCATTAGCATGAGCGGTTGCGACGATATGATTTAGTTTTTCCCTTTCATTTTTTGGCATCTCACCTACACCCATCCATGTAAAATGTTTTGTCCAGTTATCACTAATGATTGGCATAAACTCATTGGAGGCACCTGATTCGAGGTCGCTCATTCGTCCATCATAGGCTGCATAGCGAACAGGCTGGCTCTCCATTAGTTCTTTTGGACGATTCCCTGAAATATATACAGTAATCGCCCCCGGTTTTACCCCTGAAGGCAAAAACTTTGTAAGCATATTTTGATATTTTGTAAGCTGTTCATGGATAACTTGATAGGTTGCTGCATCCTCCGACTTCACATCGATCCATAGGATAAACTCTTTGTCATATCCTGGATAGACGGCTCCCTTATTGTCTTTAACTCTTTTCATCAATGGGTCAAGATATAGGGATTTCAATGTTCGATCCGGTCGAATATCCTCTTTATCATGGGCAACAAGGAGCTCTCCATCAACAAGCCAAACATCGGCTTCTACACTGGTAAATCCATGTTCCAGGGCATCTGTTAATGGACGCGTATGTTCGTAATCGTTATGTGCGTGAGCTTTTGCAAGAGGAACCACAGTCTCTTGGTTAGAACTACCTTGACCGGCAGCAAAAACATTTGAAAATGATAGCATGAAAACAGAGACGATTAGGGTTAAAACAGCCAAACTTTTTTTCATGAACTCCAGACCTCCAGTAATAATAGTTTACCTTTTTCATTTTAGAGAAAAACCCTTAGAGTTCAATGACATTACAGGATTCTTAACAAACCCTTTAACTACTTTACATAATTTATATAAATAACAAATTATTTTTACAAAAAAATGAACCTATTTTAAAGTACTTACCTAATATGAGGGATTGGATTGGATTAGTTGCTCATAAAATAGAGTTAATTAATTTTTTTAAATTTAAATCATTTTCCAATAACAAATGATTTCGATCTCTATATTTAAAGTAACTTAATTTATCTGTAACTGCTACTTAACAATTAAAACTTATACTCAAAGATAAATATAGTTATGGGGTGCTTAGATGCTTAATCTATGGCATAAATGGAGAAAAAACTATTTTAAAATGCTTGCAAACGATTGTTTGTGCGAGAATTTAAGAAATAAGTTTTTAATGAAAGCATCTTATCATAGGCATAAATTATTGAATGACCAATAGGTTAGTAATGCGTCCTTGGATCATATGACGCAAATTTTCAAGGTCAAAAATGAGCATAAAAAAGAGCAGCCGGATTACTCGATTACTTTTAATTTTTACTGTGACAGTACACTTATACTACAATTAATACAAAGCTGCTACCACCAACCATAACCACCGTATCCGAAGTAACCATTTTCCACACCACTAATCGAAACAAAGTATCCGGTAGTTAACACTCACACTCTATGTATATTTCTCAAGGCACGCAAGGGTTGGACAATCATTACTTTTTGGGACAATTTCATCCATTTTCTTACGAATGCAAGAAACGTCTGCATTAAATGCAAACGTTCTTTGGAGGTAAAACTTAATGTCTTTGGTCTGGTGTAGTAATAACATATGTACTAGATATTAAAATTGATTGGACAAGTGCTTAGTTAAATGAAAATTTCCCCCAATATGGCTTAATCCATTGGTAATTCAAATGAAACTCCTCAGGGACGGTTCTCATAGTTTTTGATGAAGCTCATGCCACCACTAGACCATCCCCATGGTCTCTAAATGACAAACTTCGCCCATTCTCTCCTATTTTCCCTTTCAATTAAACGTTTGATTAGAAATACTGTATTCCTTGAAACATAAGTATCCTCGCTACCAAACGCATAAAAAATTTGTTGAAAGATGTATGAAAATGAATCCCTATCCCAATATTGCCGGCTTATCCTTTTAAAAGGGCAAATATCGACCATTTTTCGTATGTGATATACTAAATAATCGTTTGATTAAATAGAAAGAAAGCAATGCTATGAGAGGGTTTTAGTCAGCTTTGTTCAAAAATATTTGTCGAGAAAATCTTTAGACATTTTCAGAGAAAAGAACAATATTCCCCAGAAAACGACTCCATTCTTTCTAACTTACAGAATTCCAACTTCTTTCCCTTTTTTCAACATTACACAAACGTTTAATTAAAACTGCCTTCAGCCCCTCCCCATCCTGGTTTTATTCCATTAAATCTATAAAAAGAACATCGAAGTGCGTCTTTTTTTGAAAAGGAACTCTGGGTTGTGACTGAATTAGAATAGTGCCCAATCAATACTGCCTCTCTTGACTAGTTCCCAAATAAATCGCAAGTTGAGCAGAGAATGAATGTAGCTTAGAAAATATGAGTATCAGAGTAATATCCCTTTCGGGATATGATCACATAAAATTCAGATGCATGAGGCATCCTCCTTCAAAATTTCCTACCAAAATATAACCTATTTGCTCAGTTTCGACTGGCTAAAAAACAATCTCTTCATCCCTTATAAATTGATAGCAAAAACAACTAAAAATGCAAAAAATGCCTTCAAAAATCGTTTTTGAAGGCTTTTTTTGACGTTTAGACTCCAAAATGGCTTCAAAAACGAAATTTGGCAATTCGATTCATTCAACTAAACCCGATATCGTAGAAGTGCAAATGGCGGTGATTTTCACAATAACCCCGCACAAAGGATAACTTGTACAAAGCGATGAAAGGGTGTCATGGAATGGTTGGTATTAAATCTGGTAATTTGGAAGGATTCAAGGAGTTTTCGCAGTTCAGTTCTCTTCAGGAATTTAATCATCATATGGAAATGTGGTTATTAGAACACAAGGATGAATTCTCAAAAGGGGAATTGATCGGATTAAAGAGGCTCGTGCGCTTTGCTGCCAAAATCCCTGGTGTTTGCAATGCCAAAATCGGGACTATCTTAAAAGCGATTCACGAACAATATCATGATAACGGCATTTCACGCTCTACCTTTAAACGCATGGTTTTGAAAGCAACAGAATTGGGGATCATCTCCGTCTTTGAAACGGAAAGAAAAAACGGTTCACAGTCCAGTAACTTATATCAATTTAATCGTTTTCCATCGAATGAACCACCCAAAGAGGAAAAAATGAACCACCATAATGAAACTAGTAATCTTTTAAAAACAAGCAATCAACAGATAAATAAACGTAAGAAAGAACCGTCAACATTAGATGCTACCTATGTTAGTGATCGAGTTCCACAGCCTTTTGTAAAGCTGGTAAACTACTTCTTTCCAGAAGCAAAGATGATTGAAGAGTATTGGCGAATGACACAGATTGCTGCCTACCAAAATAATAGTGAAAAGGAAACAGACCGAGTTCTGGAAGTCGCAATCGAATCCTTTAAACAGTTGATACGGAAATTAAAGTTCAACCGAGACGTCAAAAATCCTATCGCCTATTTTTATGGAGTTTCGAACAATAAGTTTTTCCAGCGTTATTATGAGGATCTCTATGAAAAATTTGATATGTTTTCTACAGAATAAAAAGCAAGTGAAGCGATTAAAGCCTAAATTTCTTGCATTACCGAAATTCGACAAAATCCGTCCATTATATTTTCAATCAAACGATTGATTAGTTTATGAATAGCTATTATTCAATAAGGAGTTTTATCCAAAGACACATAAAAAAATTGTCGCATTTTCGTCACTATTTTCTCGAATTTTGCAATTTATGTTAACTATAGTAGATAGTCAAAAAGTCCCAGTTGCTATTTAATAGATTTGTAAGGTAACCGCTTACATATAATCAAAATTGATTTCAGTCCTAATACGGTATATAAGCAGATTTCCTCACAAATAAGAAATATTTTTAAATCGATGCAATCGCAAGGGAGGTAAGTAGGAATGTTTTAAACTTCAGAGTATATTCTTCTAGAATCCACACCAGAACAGCTAAAATCAAATTGATAGCAATTAAGGAGTGGAGAACCATTTTTATTAAAAACTATTTTATTGATCAGAAAATGATTCTAATGATGGGTGAATATGACCAATATGGGAAGCTGTGTACGAGGGCCATGGCAGGAAAATCATCTTTTCTAGTGGATAGAAGTCCATTAAAAATTTTAGACGATACATTAAAAAACATAGGCTTTGATTTAAGAGGGGCTATGGCAGGAGCGAAATTTCTCCTTAATAAAAAAGTTAAGTGTCCAATCATGGTGAATCCCTATCAAGGAATTTATCTCTTTCCAAACAAATCACCATTTAAAAAGGAATGCATCTGGTTCAACCCAGAACATATTGTCAAAACCAAAGCAGTCGGTAAAAAGACAATCGTTGAATTTAGCAATGGCCATTCCATATTATTAGATTCAAAATTACCTAACTTTAACAGCAAAATACAGTCGGCTAATCAATTAAAGCGCCTTTCGATTGAAAGAGGCACTAACCAAAATCCGATTACCTTTTATCTTGCGAAAGACAACAACCAGTTGATCAAAGAGAAAGCAGGTAAATATAACTTTGGCGTTTTAGAAGATGAGAAAAGCCAGGATTAAATAAGAAGGCTGGACCACATCAATTAAATGAGGAGAGATGTTTTGAAGAATTATGGAATGGTATTAAAAAGATTGAGAAAAAACCTGAGCATTTCACAAGAGGAACTTGCGGGGCGCAGCTCTTTAAATCGGTCATTTATTAGTATACTCGAACGAGGTCATCAGCACCCTGGTCTAAATACCATTGTAGCCATAGCTTTCGGCCTTGGTATGAAAGCATCTGAATTTATTATGGAATTGGAAAATGATCGTGAAAGTGATTGAATGCTTGGGTAGAATTCAAGCTCAAAGAATTATCGAGTTTCTAGATACTCGAAGCATCGAAAACTACAAAAGGAATACATTCCAAGTATCAGCGATTAAGCAGATACCTATAAATGGGCATCTACTTTAGGTTTCCTGAAATTGGAACACCACTTACACCTATGACAAACTCTAAATTAGTAAGCATTGAGCAAAATTGTTTCCTTTGTCAAACTTTTGTCTAGTATACTACGTGGTTCATTCTCCTTACTCATTATCTAATGGGGTAAAAAGGAGAATCCCCTTGAATAATGGCACTGTAAAATTTGGCAAATTAATAGAGGATTTAAGGCGTTCTAGAAGGCTCTCACAGGAGGAATTGGCATTTCGATGCAATATCGGAAGGAATTCCATGAGTTACATAGAAACAGGTAAGAGTTTACCTAGTTTAGAAACCTTCGTAAATATTGCAATAAACCTTGAAATGAACCCTGATGAATTATTTGTGGAAATTCAGGAACGTGGCATCTTAGAAGAAATACTTAAAAAGGCAAATAAACCTAAAAAATGACTCCATAGGGACGGTTCGCCTGGTTTTGAAGAGGTTAGTGTCAACCCACTAGAATCGTCCCCATGGTCTCTTAACTTAAACAGAAATTAATATGGATTGGCAGTACTTCTCTTTTTTTAATTTGTTGTCCCTTCGTAGTAATCTAATATACTATTGATGTTCATAAAACAAGGTTGAACCGCCCCCGGTTGCTGAAATAAATAGTAGCTGCTCCACGGATAATATTCCGGTTTCCTGACCATTTTTGCTTCAACTGGATTGAGATGTATGTAGCGGCTGACTTCTAGCATACCTTCTTTGTCGTCTATGATTTTATCATAATAACGTTTTTCAAATACATGCCCTGTTAAACAGTACTTTGTATTATAGTAATTGGCATATCGTTTGTTAATAAGGGACATGAGTTTTGAGAAGGGCATTTCTGGTGAGCGGATTTGCAAGTGATAATGGTTGGTCATTAAACAATAGGTGGCCATTTCAAAAGGAGTTTTTTCATGTAACTGATCCAGGATATGAAAGAATGCATTAAAATCAGTTGAATTTCGAAATAGAGGATCGCGGCGATTCCCCCGGCAGATGATGTGATAAAAGCGGTTTGGTATCCATATTCTTTTCTGACGTGACATCTACGTTTCCCTTGCCACAGAATGCTTTTTATGTTGGCCCCATCTTCTTAATTTCATAGCTTCCCAAAAAGAGATATCAGATATTTTATCCTCGCCGGCTAAATCGGCAATCGTTCTAGCAAGTCGAACAATTTTGATTTGAACCCGATTGCTCCAGTTTTGCTTTACGGCCACATTTGTAATCATTTTTTGCTGGTCACTAGTTAATGGACTTGTGTCTGTTAAGACTTCAAATGGGACTCTAGCATTTGAAATTTCAGTTTGATAGCGTAAATACTGAAGCGATCTGGCTTCTTCTATCCGCTTTCGAATTTCACTCGAGGACTCTTGATGCTTGGTTGGCTGATTTAAGTTTATCGATTGCAGCGATAATAGAATATCAATCCGATCATACACCGGTCCTGATAATCTGTTTCGATAGGTTTGAACTTGCTTTTCTGTACATGTACAGTAATGATGATTAGATCCGAGGTACCCGCATGGGCAAGGATTCATCGCGCCAATAAGGATAAATGATGAAGGATAAGTCACTGTTGAATGGGCTCTGCTAATGGTTACTTGTCCGGTTTCAAGGGGCTGTCTGAGCATATCAATGGTTTTCTTGGTGAATTCGGCTATTTCATCTAGAAACAATACACCATGATGAGCAAGTGAAATTTCCCCAGGCCGTGGTGTTGATCCACCTCCAATAATGGAAACCGAAGAGGCGGAATGATGTGGATGTCTATATGGTGCATGAGAATATAGGTTTCGTCTTTCCCCCGCGAGTTGATAAAGGCTTAACACCTCTAGCTGTGCCTGGTTAGTTAAGGCCGGTAATATCGAAGGAAAGGTCTCTGCCAGCAAGCTTTTTCCGCATCCCGGTGGTCCGCTCATTAGAACATTGTGTTCACCCGCAGCGGCGATTTCTAGTGCTCTTTTCGCTTGTGTATGGCCAATTACATGACAGAAATCTTTTAGTGGGGGGCTAGAGAAAAGAGGCATTTGCTCGTTCGAAGTAAATATAGGCAGTAATGGCAGAAGTTCTTGTCCGTCAATTTGCTGTACTACTTCTTCAATATGTTGAACAACAATACATTCCAAGTCTTCTATCATATTAAACGGTATTGTCGGATCATACGGGAGGTAAACTTTTTTTACTCCAAGGTTCTTTGCGGATATCAATGCCGGCAGCATCCCTTCGGCTTTTACAATGACCCCATCAAGTGATAAAGCACCAATAAAGACTGCTTCATTCGGAATTTTACATTTTATCACATTCAGTTCCTTTAAAACAGCAATCGCTATGGCTAAATCAAATAGCGGCCCATTTTTCTTCTGTTCAGATGGCGATAGATTGACAACAACCTTCTGATCTGTGACATCTACCTTGAAGTGACTAATGGCAGCTACCACCCTTTCTCTGGACTCCTTGACCGACGCATCTGGCAAGCCAACAATCACCATCGATTCTGTACCCGGTGAAATCTTCACTTCCACTTGAACACGATATCCTTCCAGTCCTTTTAGACCGATACTTGAAACTTTAACCGTCATAAAAAAACCTCCAAATAAATATTGAATTGTTCCTCTAAAACAAATTGAAAAGTCATAGAAATGAACTCAGATAATTAGGAAAAAATGTGGGGTGATGGTTAAAAGAAAATAAGAAGAGTAGTAAAAATGAGGTTTCTACAATTAAATTTCTACAGAAACAACTAAAATCCTTCAAAAGGTTATAAAAAAGATTCCTAAAGTTAATCAACCTTTGACAAAATTCGAGTGGCGACAGGCACCGGAACTCCGACACCACCGGAATCACTTTTAATTAGGAATTTTTTTGTATATAATAGACATATAATAAAAAAGAGAAGTGCTGCTAACACTTCTCCATGCAACCTCTACCGTTAGGGTGATGGTTGTTAAAGTTGGTTATTTGAGCGAACCACCCTTTTGCTTACGGCGTAGGGTGGTTTTCTTGTTTTCTAGAACGTTTTTCCGAAAGAAATAAGCACTAACTTCACGCAAAATTCCTTTTAAAATCTCTCGTAGAATTTCAAGAAAAGTTTCCTGGAAACATCACCTCCTTCCTTAATAAAGGAAAAGATGATCAACAACCGGCCACCCTCACAATATTCAGTTGCAACTCTATTCTATCATTTTCTAATAAAATAAAACCCTATCAATCTTCGACAAATATCGGGCGGTGACAGTGGTTGACCCCCTTATAATGGACATATAGTATAGATTAAAACACGACATATCTGCATCTCAGGGGAACAACTAGAATGGCCAAAAAACATACAAGTGTCGAAATTAAAATAGAAGCAGTACAACAAATTCTAGAAGGAAAGAAATCAGTTATAGAAGTGGCGGACGATTTAGGCCTACACCGTGATACTGTGAACCGGGGGGTTAATTTATATAAAGAGAACGGCGAGGACGGACTTAAAAATCCTAACTCACACCAATCGCCTCAATCTAAAAATAATAGTCAAAAAGTGAGAGCGTTAGAGAAAAAACTAAAAGAAAAAGAATTGGAGAATGAGATATTAAAAAAGTTCCAGGCCTTTCTCAAGGAGAACGAATAAGCAAGATATTTGAGGCTATTACGTACTTGAGGAAGGATTATTCAGTTCGCCTACTTTGTTCTGTCCTGGGAGTTTCTCCAAGTGGTTATTATTCCTATCTTAAAAGACCAAAGGCTCAGGTATCAGCTAAAGACCGTGAGTTACTGACCAAGATAAAAAGGGTCTTTTCTCTTCACCAAGGCACCTACGGCGCAAAACGAATTGCCAAGTATTTATCTGCCAAGGGGACGCTTGTTAACCATAAAAAAGTAGCTCGCATTATGAGAGAATCAAATATCAAAGCAACTGTACGACGTCCAAAGACTACCAAAGAATCCAAAGGAAAGGCTGCTGGTTATGTCTATGAAAACCTCCTGAATAGAGACTTCGAAGCCACTCATCCAGATCAAAAATGGGTGACGGATATGACTGAGGTTTGGGTGGAGGATAAGAAATATTACATTTCAGCGTTAATGGATTTATTTAACCGTGAATTACTCGCTGTACAGGTTAGCTCCAGTCCAAACAAAGAGCTTATTAAAGCTACAATTGAAGCTGCTCAAAAAAGAAGAAAATTAAAATCATTAGAGGGCGTTATAATCCACAGTGATCAAGGAAGCTTTTACCGATCTTTCGAGCATAATAAACTAGTGAAGAAATTAAAGTTCACTCCTAGTATGTCCCGAAAAGCTAACTGTTGGGATAACGCCGTTATTGAAAGCTTCTTTTCTCAGCTTAAAACAGAGTTTCCTTGCTTCTACGAAGTAAAACTTCCTTCCTTTGAGGAAGATTTAAAAAGATTTGTTCGATATTACAATGAGAAACGAATCCAACAAAAACTCGATTCATTTCTCCTAAAGATTACTATCGTAAGTACCAAAAAATAGCATAATGTCGTATTTTAAATATGTCTATAAATTGGGGGCTTGACCACAGGCACCGGAACCACAAAAGCAGCGATCGATGTTCTTGAAGATTCCTTATTTACGATGGAATCCCTAGCCGCATTGGATGACAAGGCAGAGGGATTGTTGCTCTTGCTATATCCTGATAACGTTAAAGAATCACTTACAAAAGCGATTACTTACCTGGTAGAGGGAATAGATGAAATGAGAGCTACAATTGAACGTTATGATTCAATAATCGAGGAATCTGAACCAGAAAGCGGCGAAGGATATGTTGAAGGCTACATAGCTATGCTTTTAGAGGAAAAGATTAAGAAATTTGAAGCAGCTATTGTTTCAATTAAAAAAGCTCTAGACATTTTCATATGAACATTAAAAGAGAAGGCTCCCGTCCTTCTCTTTAAATATTTATATAACTCTCTTCCGCCTGATATGGATTTGCTATTTGCAAGGGGTTCTATTTTAACCATCACCATTATGTAGTTCTTTATTATTAACACGTTTTACATGCAAATATGGTTGACCATCTATTGAATTAATCTGTTCCATTAGTTTGTGTAGTATACTTCTCCACAACCTTTTGTTCCGCTTAACTTTCACCCACACGCTTTTTCCTTGAAACTCTCTGAATATATGATCCAAATGGACACGAATGAGATTCTGTGTAGAAGTTCTTTCTCCCACTTTAGAGTGGTGACAGGCACCGGAACCATTTTTTACGACTTTGTCGAAAACTTATGGAGGTTTGTCGAAGGGAATAAATACCTATTACCATTGGATTATTTTATAATATTCTCATAAAACGATGTTCGATATATCGAAGTTGCCACGAAATGTGTCAAAACATCGGGGATTACATAAAACTGGACAACCTATATTACGGTTCTAATCCAGTCTTATTAGGGAAGCGTTGAATTATAGCCTTTACCTGGACACTTGGGCTATAAGGAGCTACTAGTGTAACCGGCCCTCTTATTTACATTACTAATATAATAAGAGGAGAGCAAAAAATGAAAAAGAAACAGGTTAGAAAATTAGGTTCTGTCGTTCTGGCAAGCACCTTAGTACTAAGTCCAAGTGCACCGACCATCCTTGCTGCAACAACAACCCCTGCAAAAGCAGATGTTTCATCTTCAACAGGGAGAACAGATTTAGAAAAAACAACAGGTATTACTACCTTAAATCCCATTCCTGCCAGAGTTAACAATGCAAGTACAGTCAAGTTAAGTGGTAAGGTAGTCATTGATGGTCCAAAATTGGAACTGAAAGTAAATGGGAAAATAGTAAACGCCCAGATAATAAAATTGAATGACACTACCTGGACATTTGAATATGAGTACAACTTAAATCCAGATAATCTGGCTCAAAAGAAGGACGAAACGATTACGGTTGAAGCTTATACGGTTTACCAAAATGGTAAAACTGCCGGTGCCGTACATACTCTCGCAAAACCAGTAACCCAAACAGTCGATTTAACTCCACCAGACATCATTATTGCCGATTACTCTAAAGATTGGACGAATCAAAGCATTACAGTTAATGCAAGCATCAATGAAGAAGGTACTATGAATGCTCGCGGCCATACCTTTGATGAAAATGGCAGCTTTACCTTTACAGCTAAGGATAAAGCTGGAAATACATCTGAGAAAACAGTGACTATTGATAATATTGATAAAGTGGCTCCTGAGGCCAAGGTAACATACTCCACAACCTCACCCATTAATACAGACGTGGTAGCAACTATAGCACCTAATGATACTGTAACATATACTAATATTGATGAATTGCCTGAGACAATAAAGTTTGATAAAGATGCTAACACTCTAACCTTTTCAGAAAATGGCAGCTTTGAATTAAAGTTTGTTGATAAAGCCGGGAACCCTGGTTCCGTTCCTGTGTCAGTCCAAAATATTGATAAAGAGGCTCCAGTCGGTTCACTCACTTACTCAACTACTGATTGGACAAACCAAGATGTAACAGCAACGCTTACAACTACGGAGCCTGTTATATTTGAGAATCTAAATTTACCTGATACAGTTACATTTACTCAAGTTGAAGATTTAACGTATAATCTTACCTTTACTGAAAATGAAACGGTGAATTTGAATTTCGTTGATGCAGCTGGCAATAAAGGAACCATAGACGTTAATGTTGCAACCATCGATAAAGTGGCTCCTACAGCTGTTGTAAACTATTCAACTACTAAACTTACAAATCAAGATGTAGTTGTGACCATTGATCCTAGTGAAGAGGTAACGATTCTTAATAATGAAGGTTCTCCAAGTATAACCTTTACAGAAAATGGAACATATGAATTTATGTTTGTTGATAAAGCTGGAAATACAGGAGCAGCTCAAGTAAGTGTACAGAACATTGACAAAGTAGCTCCTGAAATTATGACTGGTGATTATTCAACCGATTGGACCAATCAAGATATAACAGTTACTGCGAGTATGAGTGAAGAAGGAACGCTTAATGAAACAAGTCATACCTTCACCGAAAACGGTAGCTTTACATTCGTAGCAACTGACCTCGCTGGTAATATTACAAGGCACACGGTACAAATTACTAACATTGATAAGAGAGCACCTGAGATTACAGTGAGACCTTATAATACTAATTGGACCAATCAAGATATTACTGTAGAAGTAACGATGGATGAGGAAGGCACCTTAAATACACAAAGTCATACTTTCACAGAAAACGGCGATTTTACATTCATTGCTACGGACCGTGCAGGAAATATAACAAAAAAGGTTGTAACCATTTCTAACATTGATAAGGTTGCACCAGAAATTAATGTTAACGATTATGTAAAGAGCCCAACGAATCACGACATTACTGTTAATGTCAGCATGAATGAGCCTGGCACACTAAATCAAGAAAGCTATACCTTCACGAAAAATGATGAATTTGAGTTCGTTGCGACTGACCTTGCAGGCAATGTAACAACAACGAAAGTGACCATCGATAACATCGATAAAGTGGCCCCTGTCATTACAGTATTAGATTATAATACTAATCCGACCAACCAGGATGTAATTGTTACCGCTTCAACTAATGAAGGCACCTTGAATACAACAAGCCATACATTCACTGAAAACGGTACTTTTAACTTTGTTGCAACCGATGCAGCAGGCAATGAAACAATCCATCCGGTTACTATCACAAATATTGATAAAACGGCTCCTGTCATCACTGTTGATCCTTACAATACAGATCCAACCAACGGAGATGTTGTCGTTACAGTATCTATGAATGAAGAAGGAACATTAAACACTACATCTCACAAGTTCACTTCGAATGGGGAGTTTGAATTTGTTGCTACAGATTTAGCTGGAAACGTAACGAGAAAAACAGTAAAAGTATCCAACATTGTGAAAACACCGCCGACCGTAAGCGGCATCATTAATGGATCAGCTTATAATACGGATGTCACTCCTACATTTAATAAGGGAACCGCCACTCTAAACGGCCAGCCATTTACTTCTGGAACAAAGGTTTCAGCGGAAGGCAGCTATACCTTAATTGTTACCGATGGAGTTGGTAATTCAACAACTGTATCATTTACCATTGATAAAACAGCACCTAAAGTAAGTGGTGTAGTTAACAATCAGTACTACAATGTTAACGTAACTCCTTCTTCCAACGAAGGAACAGCAACTTTAAACGGAAATACATTCCTTCTTGGAACAACTATTACTTCTGAAGGGTTTCATACCCTTGTTGTAAGAGACGCAGCTGGAAATCAAACAACTGTGTCGTTTACCGTTGATAAAACAGCGCCTAGCTTAGCAGCAGTTACTGCTTCTTATATAGGTAATGGCCAAGATAGAATGATAACTGTTTCAGGATCTGCAGAACCAGGGGCAAGCATTGTTGTTTATCAACAAAATGCTGGCGGTACGAAAGGTGATGTCCTTACTAGCGGAACAGCAGACTCACAAGGTCATTTTAGCTTTGCTATTAATACCCAAGGTTTGAATCTAATTGTAACTGCAACCGACAAGGCAAACAATACATCTGAAACCCCAGTTAAAGCAGATAAATAGAATTCAACAAGAAAGAATAGACTACCTTTTCTCCAACTTAAAGGAAAACAGGTAGTCTATTTTCATTTACATAATCAATAAACTTTAGGCTTGTAATTGCCGCCAGCACATTCTCCTTCTTCTTCAGCTTCCGAAAAAATCACCGAGCGGTCTATTCCTAACTTTTTTCAACTTCTGTAGCATAACCATTATACTGATCTACTACATGCTTAATATATCTTCCTTCCACAATCGAGGTAAAATGTTACTAACGCTTTGATATGACAGAAAGTTGATGAAATGGCTTGTCCTTAGTTTGATGGAAATATTGACCTAAAGAAAAAGGAAAGCAGGCAAATTTCCTGCATCCCTTGGGGACCAAATATCAACTTTATAGGTTTCGTTTGGTGGAGTGATTATATGATAAATTTCCTTATTTCTAAAAGCGAATCTAAATGATTCGCTTCAGAGTGTAGACAAAAGGCATCCGAATGTGAACATTCTGATGCCTTTTGTCCTTTTTATGCTTTTTATATCTTAGAACGGACCTCTCCGGAGGTCCATTTTACACCATTTCTGGACTTTTCCATGTCCAGCTGGCCATCTTCTTAAAATTCATGGATGCAAAAGTAAGCATCGCTTGCATGAACAATTTTTTTATGCCCCTTAGGGTTGTCCAACGCATACCATGCTTTTCTTTAGCATCTGCAAAGACACGTTCGATCGTTTCTTTACGTCTTGCGTAAATGCTTTTATTCTCTTGTGTATGACGAAGATGATCGGCTTCTTCCAAGTAGTTCTCCCACACATGCCGCTGAATGAGTTTTTTATGTTCCTTACTCTGAGTACACTCTGACAGCAAAGGACAAGTTTTACACTGAGTCGGATTAGAGAAGTATTGACGATAACCTTCTTTGGTCGTTGTTGCATATTTCAGTATTTGTCCTTGCGGACAAATATAACAATCGTAGTGTTCATCATATACATATTCATGTTTTTTCATATATCCGTCCTTCGTGCGAGGGCGAGTATATGGTAAAGCGGGTTTCATATCATTTTCAAATAGGTATTGGGCAATAGCAGGTGTTTTATATCCAGCGTCAGCAGCAACAGCTTCAGGTTTTCCATGGTTCTCAATTACCTTTTCCATTAGTGGTTCGAAGATGGCACTATCATGGATGTTCCCTGGCGTAACAATCGCTCCTAAAACAAAACCCTTGCGATCAGAAGCCGCATGAAATGAGTATGCAAACTGCTTTGTTCGCTCGTCCTTCACGTAATAGCCACTCTCTGGATCAGTAGTA